>NZ_CP012711.1 GCF_001298525.1 Psychrobacter urativorans | reverse complement strand
AGAAATACAAAATACTAAACCGCCCCGACTTTATCGGAGGTAGAACTACTTGAGTCAGGCAGCGATGCCTGACAGATTTAAATTATCATAATACCGCTTTTCAAACTCAAAGGGTGACACATAACCAATCGTGCTATGCAAACGGGTTTTATTAAACCAGTCCACCCACTCAAGCGTGGCTAATTCAACATCGTTAATGCCAGTCCAGTTCTGCTTTAAATAATGAATCACTTCAGACTTGTAAAGCCCATTGACCGTTTCAGCCAATGCATTGTCGTATGAATCGCCTGTTGTACCAACAGAAGCAATCACGCCAGAGCCCGTCATCTTATCGGTATAGCGAATAGATAAGTACTGAACCCCTCTATCACTGTGATGAATGACATCTTTGGGATTGTTTCTATCTGCTATTGCTTGGTTTAATGCCGCCATCACCATATCGGTGTTCATGCGCTTTGATACCTTCCAACCGACAATAGCGCGAGCAAACACATCAATAATAAAGGCGGTATAGACCCAGCCGCTAGTTGTCTTGATATAAGTAAAATCAGCGACCCATAGCTGATTAGGGCGATGGGCGGTGAAGTCGCGGTTAACTAGGTCGCCAGCACGCTTTTGGTCGTCACGGCTGTTGGTGGTAATCTTGCCTTTGCCGCGCCAAACGCCTTGTAGGCCATGCTGGCTCATTAAACGCTTTATGGTACAACGAGCAACCTTTAACCCATCAGCTTTCATCTGCTGCCAGACTTTACGCGCACCGTAACGGCATTTGCTGACCTGCCAAATACGTTTAATCTCACCGATGTAAAAGTCGTCATACTGACTGCGCAGTGAACGCTTGTGTGGGTTGTCGCTTAAGTCTTGAGCACGATAATAAGTTGACGGGGCAATCGGTAGGACTCTACAGATCAGCTCGACCCCATACTCAGCTTTGTTATCATCAATAAAACTGATCATTACTTGGGTGGAAGGTCGAGCTCCGCTTGGGCGAAAAAAGCCGCAGCCTTTCTGATGATTTCATTAGCTTGCTTAAGCTCTTTATTCTCGCGTTCAAGCTCTTTATTCTCGCGTTCAAGCTCTTTGATGCGCTCTTTGTCACTTTGCGCTTGCACTGAGGCAGGAATAGTTTGATCGATGTGCTTTTTATGCCAGGATCGCAGGGTCTCAGGCGTGCAGCCAATCTTAGGGGGCAATGGCTTGAATAGCTGACCATGTGGAGGGATAGTCGTTTGCTGCTTCGATCAGCATACGAACAGCGCGTTCTTTAATCTCAGGAGTGTAGTTTCGTGTTTTCATTGTCGTATTCTCTCAGAATGTTGAGTCTCCGACAATCCCGGGGCGGTTCAGTGTCGAGAGTCGCGCGGATTTGCGAGAACAGCTGAAAGGGCGTAAGAGTGGCGGCGTATTCCTCACCACCATTCATAAATTCACCGAAGACTTGGCGTTATTAACCACTCGTACCAACGTCATTTGTATCTCTGACGAGGCGCACCGTAGCCAAATCAACCTCGATCAAAAAATCACCGTCACTGATGAGGGCGTGAAAAAAACCTACGGCTTTGCCAAATATCTGCATGATTCCTTACCGAACGCCACCTACGTCGGTTTTACCGGAACACCAGTCGATGCCACGCTTAAAGTCTTTGGGCCTGTGGTCGACAGCTACACCATGACTGAATCGGTATTTGATGATATTACTGTCCGTATTATTTATGAGGGTCGCGCTGCCAAAGTCTTGCTTGATGGTCGTCAATTGGACGAGGTAGAGAAATACTACCAAGCCAGTAGCGATGCTGGTGCTAATGATTATCAGATTGAGAAAAGCAAAACTGACATGGCCAGTATGTCGACCATCTTAGGCGATCCTGACCGCATTGAAACGATTGCCAAAGACTTTGTCGAGCATTATGAGGCACGTATCTTTGAGGGCACCACCCAAAAAGGCAAAGCCATGTTTGTGTGTAGCAGTCGCGGCATTGCCTACCAGTTTTATAAACAGATTATTGCCTTGCGTCCTGAATGGGATGAAATTAGAGCTTGCGCAACAGGATCTGTCTTATCTGAGCAAGAGCAGAAAAAGGTCAAGCCTATGGAACGGATCAAGATGATCATGACCCGTAACCAAGACGACCCCAAAGCCTTGTGGGATAAGCTGGGCAACAAGGACTACCGCAAAGAGCTCGATTGCCAGTTTAAGAATGGTCAATCGAACTTTAAAATCGCCATCGTCGTTGATATGTGGCTCACTGGCTTTGACGTCCCCTTTTTGGACACCATGTATATCGACAAGCCGCTACAAAAGCACAGCCTGATTCAGACCATCTCACGGGTCAACCGTAAGTTTGAGGGCAAAGAGAACGGCTTAGTGGTGGATTATATCGGTATTAAAAAGCAGATGAACCAAGCCCTATCGCACTATACGGGCGGTCAAGAGCAAGATATTGATGACATCAGACAGTCAGTGGTGGTGGTCAAAGACCATCTGAGCCTGCTTGGAGCCATGTTCCACACCTTTGACAGCGGCCCCTATTTTAAAGGCACGCCTACTGAACAGCTGCACTGCCTCAATGCTGCTGCTAACTTTACCCTGCAAAGTAAGAAACTAGAAAAAACCTTTATGGACTTAGCAAAGCGTCTAAAGTCTGCTTATGACATTTGCGTCGGAAGTAATGAGCTCACACAGGCGCATAAGGACAGTATTCACTACTACCTAGCCATTCGTACCATTCTGTTTAAAATCACCACGGGCGGAGCCCCTGACGTCGAGCAGATGAACCAAAAGGTACGTGACTTGGTCAAAGCGGCATTAATTAGTGATGGGGTGGAGGAAATCTTTAAATTGGGCGAAACCAGCGATGGTGAGATTGACCTATTCGATGATGATTACCTTGCGAAACTAGAAGCCATCAAACAGCCCAATACCAAGCTAGAGCTGCTCCAGCAACTCTTGGCCAAAGCTATTGGTGAGCTAAAGAAGACCAATAAGGTCAAGGGCGTCGACTTCACTAAAAAAATGACAGCTTTAGTCGCTAAGTACAATGAGCGTGATGAGCAAGATGTGCTCCGTGACGATGTGCTAGGTGACTTCTCCGATGAAATTATCAAGCTATACCATGAACTGAGGGCTGAAATGGATTCGTTCGGTGAGATGGGCATCGACTTTGAGGAAAAAGCATTTTATGACATTCTGCTGTCACTGGCCCATAAATACGACTTCACTTATCCTGAAGACAAGCTGCTAGAGCTGTCTAAAGCCGTCAAACAAGTGATTGACGACAAAGCTAAATACACAGACTGGAACAAGCGCGAAGATATCAAGGCTGAGCTCCAGTTCGATCTGATGGTATTACTTGATGAGTGGGGTTATCCGCCCATTGATCGTGGTGAGGTGTATAAAGAAATATTCGAGCAGGCGGAGAACTTTAAGAAGCATCGGGTAGTTTGAAAATATTTGATGGATTGCCTAAGCAAAATAAGCTAACCTTTCAGTAAATGAGTAAATGAGTAAATGAGTAAATGAGTAAATGAGTAAATGAGTAAATGAGTAAATGAGTAAATGAGTAAATGAGTAAATGAGTAAATGAGTAAATGAGTAAATGAGTAAATGAGTAAATGAGTAAATGAGTAAATGAGTAAATGAGTAAATGAGTAAATGAGTAAATGAGTAAATGAGTAAATAAGTAAATGATGGCTAGAATTTTACAACCATTTGCTTAAAAGTAACGAAATATTTTATGTCCTATCATAAGTCAGTATTAGATATTCAAGATTATCAATCGTGTCAACCACTCCGACTATATGGATGGGAGGTCGTTTATTTGAGTTAGGTCTCTTATCTTAACGGATTAAGAATTATCACAAGGCTGCTTTATAGACTCAAAAGATGATATATACCGTATCGTACGCTGTAAAAAATTTTTATCGAACAAGTCTATTCATTCAAGAGCCGCGAGCTTAATATTATTAAGAGAACGTTAAAAAATATAGGTATCATAGTCTGTTTTCTTAGAACCGATCTTATAATTCTAAGATTTATATATGATTTCTAGAGTTGAAATAATTCTGATAAATGTTGAAAAGATTGAAGAGGGTGTAATTACCCTCAAAAGTACCCTTGGGGATAACTATACCTAATTTCATTGTATTATAAGGGTTCTTGATAATAAAAATTGCCTTTTGGTGTCCAGATTGGTGTCCAAATTATTTCCGAATATTTTTGATGGATATATGTATCTAACTCATTGATTTACATGCTTATGCTGCTTGACTATAGACTATAATCATCTGTTCATAGATGAAAATCCAGGCGGATTTACTAATTCGAAAACTCTAAATTTATTTATTATTTTCGCGTATTTATTAGTTAATATAATACAACAGTATGAGGTTTTTCTGAATGTCCAGTAATACTAAACTTAGTAATAATGATACGGTAGCGACGATCAAAGGCAGCTTAAAAGGGCTCAAAGTGGTGAATCTTACTCGTAATCTAACAGGCTCATTCGCTGCACGCCTATCGACTGAATTAGGTGCAGAAGTTGTTAAAATTGAATTAGAAAATGCCGATGCAACATATACGTTTGGTGAGTTATTCCATATTTCAAATCATGGTATATATTCTGAGAAAGTAAATTTTAGTACTGTTGCATGAGTTGACATAATCAAAGAGCGTTTAAAAAATGTTGATGTAATGTTAGATGACTTTATCCCTGGATAACTTGTTAATATGGGATTAGATGTTACTACTTTGAATACTATTAATCTAAAGTTGTTAATGGTTTCTATTACTAACTTCGGTACTTCTGACGCATTCAAAGTTCTAGCCAGACCTTGGATTGAGAAAGCAGGATCTGACATCAATTTTATGGCAATGAGTGGAGCGCTTGCTCAGTTAAAAACTACTTCGGGCGAACAAGCTCAGCCTAATGTACTGTTTGCAGACTTATTAGTTAGTAGCGACATTGCATTCTCTATATTGGCTGCTGTTTTTGCGGCTAAAAATATAGGCAAGGGCCGACATATATCTATTAGTATGACGCATAATTTGTATAATCATATGATTATGTCAAAAAATAGTGATAAAACAATTAAGGATATTGATGATCAATATCTAATGTCACTGAGTATATCTCCGCTGAGTCACTACCCTGTTACCGAATCTATAGGGCTCAAGATGACCGCTATATGGCTGTTGGTGCCCTAGAACTTAAATAATGGCAAACACTATGCAAGACATTACATCTAGTTGGCTATATTAAAGATCATTGGCAATGTGGTGTAATGCCTAATACATTACAAAGTATTGTAGCAGGGCGAGCAGTAGAAAAGGCATTTTCAAACCAACCTATGGCTTACTGGCAAACGTTATTCGAAGAAATTGATGCCTGCGTGACACCTGTGTTAAACCTGATAGAAGCACAAAAACCCCTTTTATTTGCACATCTAAATGATTAGTAGGAGACAGATATTACTATAGTCAGTTCAAAATAAAATGGTTATGGCTAGGGCAAATATCATAAAATAATTTAAATAAGTCGTTTTGCATCCAGCATTGGGGTAGAAACTTTGCTTGTGCCCACTTCTTTTCCCACTCGAGCACAGCTCTCGTCTTGGGCTCGGGCAAAGCAGTGCTTTGCTTTATGCTCGCTCAGGATTTAGATCAGGGCTGTAGGGTGGCAACCAAAGAATACGATGACCATGCCTATTTAATAGCTTTTGAATATGCTTATTTTTATAAAAACGGGCATTATCCATCACGACACACATTTAGTTTTAAGACTTGGAATTAGCGTGTATTTGTACCAGTGGTAAAATGAGCTGCTGTTAATGTTGTGCTCAAAGTAATCAAGCGCAAACAGCATCTTTTCATAGAGAGGACCGATGACATTAGGTTCGATTTTTTGCTTGCCAGTTGTAGCTATCAATACAAGGTCTGCCTATCGGTGCATAGCCGTAAGGACGAATAGTTTCAGCCTCAAAGCCACTTCCATCCATATACACAATGGGGTAGCCTTGCTGCGGCAAGCTAGTGAGCTTACTGTGATACGCTGTTCTTTTGATCAGATAAGCTTTTGGATGTTCTAAGGTCTTTTTTTTGACTGATACCAAGGCTTTTTAAGGCATGATAAATGCCTGTTTTACTACAGTTTAAACGACGAGCTCTTTCGTATTGATAATCATCAGGATGCTCTTTGACATCATTGAGTAGCACGTCATCTGGTATTTTATAGGGCTTGGTTTGCCTGGTTGCTTTGCTATGAACACGTCTCTTCCAGTTTTGTATGGTGGTTGGGCTGAGATTATAGAATTCAGCTGCTTGAACGTAGGTCATACCATCATCTATACTTTTGAGAACTTGTCTACGAAAATCTAGTGAGTACGTCATGATCTTTATAATAACAATTAAGTTTGATCATTAGTTTATAACACTTTTAAGTGGGCTTGACTATATATCAGCTGTTTATGAACAAAAATAATATATAGTACTCATCATAATAATGATGGGTTAATATTTAAAATACCTCAGCTACTACCCCTGTTTTAACACCCGATAAACGGTAGCCACTCCAACGCTAACCGCTTTAGCTATCTCATCTTTTGTCATATTGTTTTGACGGGCTAAGTCTTTAATACGCTTGTGTTTCGCTGTGTTTGGCTTCTTACCACTAGGTTTATATCCGCTATTCGCCAATCCCTGCTTAATACGCTCTCTACGCTTATCGTTGTCTAACTTAGCCATCGTTGCTAATAAGTCGATCAGCATGTTGTTAATTACCTTTAGGATATCACCAGTCATACCCTCACTCACCGTATGCGTGGTTGGCAGATCAGCCACCACCAATCGTAAGCCTTTATCTTTAATACGCTGTTTTAGGATGGCAAAATCATCTTGGGATAGTCTGCTCAGTCTATCCACGCTTTCAACCAATAAGATATCGTCTTGCTCAGCGTCATTGAGTAACTGAGTGAGTGCTGGTCTTTCGAGCTTTGTACCACTGAAGTGCTCAACGTAATCCACATAGGTCTCACCATAGCGTGTACTGAACGTAACCAAATCCGCTAATGCTCTGGTAGCGTCCTGATCCTTAGTACTGGCTCTCACATAAATACGAACGGTCATAACCCACCTCTATTACTTAGACTTAATAATTAATGTTCATTGATAATACCGAGATATTACTATCATTTAATTACTAAAACAAGTTTAATGATAGTTGAATTATCGTTTAGATATTTTATGATTTGGGTATAGGCTAATGGTAGGTTACCTCGAACTATTTTGACTAGGCTTGTTAGGGCGATTAGCGTTTTGGATAACAAGCCACACTGTGTAATATCTCTATTGTTAGCTTCGTTATTCTTACTCTTATCTATCAATGGTTTTAAAGCTGATGCCAGTGGTATTGAACTTGAATACTTTATCATTAATTTTAGTTGTAATGGTTTTAGCTGATCTCGCATTACGGGTAAATTCTAAAAATCTAGCTAGCGGTTATTTTGAAAAAATGTCCTATATGGCTAAACACGAGCTATCCAAAATCTGAGTGACGATTACCATAAGTGAACATGCTCTTCGCCTTGACTATCAATAAATAAGTCTATGGGATTGTTGTCACGAACTTGATATGCGTTTCTATTAGCCAGATTAAGGATTTCATCATTGCTATTGTCGCTCAGAGAAACGTAGCGACTCACATCTCCGTCTGGCCATTTAATAACCATTTTTGGAAATGTATAATGGGGCTCATAACGCTCTCTGATTCGAGAATCTATTGAGGCGTTCACTTCAGTTATGGTAACCAAGCATTTTTTACTGGCTGTTTTTCCTTTATAAGCACAGTTGAAATAATTTTCACCAGTATTAGCTTGGAAGAATTCCTCAAATACGGGCTCATTATTAAAGGTTTGTGCCGTATCAATAGTTTGTACTGGTTCAATTTCTGCTGGTGCTGTTTCAATCTTAACTTCAGGCTTAACTTCTGGTATGACAATTACGTCTTGAGTGATTTTATCACTTTGTTTTGCAAGCTCGTTTTTTGCCATTGACCAAACAATTAAATCGTGAATAGCATTGACGACTTGTGTTTTTCCTTCATCAATCCTTGATAGAGTGCTCTTACCATCATCTGTAGGTTGCAGATTATAAGAAATCGTTGCTTGATAGCTATTGGCAGCAGCAGATGAGATTTCGAACCCATTTTCTTCTAAAGCAAGTTCGACATTACTATCGTA
Source organism: Psychrobacter urativorans (assembly GCF_001298525.1). Classification (NCBI taxonomy): domain Bacteria; kingdom Pseudomonadati; phylum Pseudomonadota; class Gammaproteobacteria; order Moraxellales; family Moraxellaceae; genus Psychrobacter; species Psychrobacter urativorans. The sequence continues at coordinate 40,788 of NZ_CP012711.1, read as the reverse complement.
TCCTGCTTTCTTCATGGCCTCTTCCGCATCTTCAATGACGTTTACCGGTACATTTACTACGAAAGCTGCTTCACAGAAAACTTTGGTACTATTGGGATCTTGTTTTGAGGTTCGCACCTCTTTGATAGAGAAAGCAAGGTTATTTATTGCTGCCCGAATCGCTGAGAGAGTAACGGTGGGATTGGTTGATTTAATCTCTTGTTCTGCATCTTTAGTGAGTGCAGCGATAACAGCAGATAAGCCTTCTTTGTTACTGCAATCAATTTTCTTGGTTTGACAAGCACTAAGCGTTACGCCTAAAGCAAGTACGATAGGTAGTAGTTTGACAGTTTTCACTGGTTATCCTTGATAATTTATCAATATTGTTTAATAAGCAATTCAGAGCGGCGTATCATTACTCGCCTATCTGCTACCTCAAATAAAACCATTTTTCTCAAATATTTTTAATCGCTCGTTCAAACTCCGTGTGACTTTTTAAGCCAGCATAGAGAAATCAATCTCCACCGTTAACGCTTCATGATTATAAGCATCAATGAAACTAAATAGCATAAAGGATTTACCATCTGTTAGGGCATTGCAGCTTTAGTAAAAAAACCAATACCTATAAGCGAAGTTAGTTGAGCTGTCGCCTTACATTTTCTGATCAGGGGTGAGCTCTATATCGGTAATTGTGCAGGTCTTGGTACTCTCGTATTCTTCCATGTAAGTATAACCAAGCTTAACCTTAGCTTTCACATTGGTGATGCCATACTTATAAAGTAGAGCGCAATCACCCACATCACAATAGGCACTAACTACTTTGCCGTTTAGCAGCATGTCAGCATGATAACCATCGCCAACATCCACACTTTTAATAATGACTGACGCACTACCGCCTTTGGTGCAAATTGTTGGTAATACTTTGACAGGACCAGGATAAACGACTCTTTTGCTGTTTTTATTATTTGCCAAGCTGAGTGATGAGGTGAGCAGTGCTACTGCTATTACTGAAATTTTCGTTAGAGTGAATAGGTTAATGGCTTACCCCCTTATAGTGATTAAGTACCTAATAACTGCTTGCCAAGTAAAAGCTCTTCAATCGTAACCAACATTTTTTTTCATTGTTGATCATTAAGAATTCATCAGGTAGTAATAGTAACAGCAAGTTGTTCTATTGTTGCGGGTTTATACAAATCTAGAGTATCTTTTGAGGGAGTAATCCGAAGAACTCTGTTAATGAAACCATAATAAGGTTGTTCATAAACGATCGGTCTATAGCAAATTATTTGATTTCTAATATTTTAGGCTAATGGTAGGTAAATCGAGCTCAGTGTATATGACAGTGTACCTATAATAATTAACTAGAAGTATTTTTGACTGGTGTAAGTAGATGATATCTTGAATGTAGACTATTGTAGGAGGTAAACCATTAGCTATAAACCAAATATTTGCGGGCTTTTTTATTTTTTATTTTGCTCTATATAAACAGTCAGTTTGAGAACACATAATAACGAGCTCAGTTCTCTATACATGTATTTAACCCTTGCTAAGAAATCTCTAGCTTTTAAGTAATAATATCAACAGTGGTCGAGTTATTCATAAAGAAATCAGGCGGACTCTGTCCGCTTAACCATCAATAGCATTTACATATTAACCAGCAATAACTCAGTTTGTATTGGTGTGCGTCAAGATTATTCTAAGGCTATAGGATGGTATCAAAATTTAGCTAATCAAAACAATTCATTAGCTAAATACAATCTTGGATTAATGTACGAATATGGCAAAGGAGTTATCCAAAAAGCTTAAACTACTAGGATCATTATCCTGTAACCGAAGATTCGAGTCCTCACTAGGGAACCGAACTTATTATCATAAGCGCTGTTATAGGAACACGTTCGGTGCGCTATACAAGCTTTGAAATATTGGCTAATTGTTTTGCTTACTAAGACTTATGGTTATGTCTGATGCCAGCATGCTTTTTAGAACACCACCTTATATTTTAATAGGGTTGGTAGTAATAAACATGTAATATTGTTATTCAGTCTTTATAAAGCAGGATTTCAGGATGAAAAGCAGTATTACCGCCATTGGAACCGCAGTCCCGCAGCATAAATTCAAGCAAAGTGAAGCCGCAGAGCTTATTGCAGAACGGTTGCACTTGATTCCTGCAAAAAAAAGACTGCTTAGATTTATTTATAATGCGACGGGTATTGAATCGCGGCATAGTGTGCTCAGCGATATGGGGCATCTCTCAAATTCCAAAAGTGACATATCATCACCTGATTTAACCACCGCAGGTCGGATGGCACTTTATAAAGAGCATGCGCTGCCGTTAGCCGTCTCTGCTATCAAGCAGTGTATGGAGCAGTCCGATGCCACATTTGCCGATATCACACATGTTATTACAGTCAGTTGTACAGGCATGTATGCGCCCGGCTTAGATATTGAAATTGTGCAGCAATTAAAGTTGCACACCGGTGCCAAACGCACAGCAATCAATTTTATGGGATGTTACGGTGCCTTTAACGCGTTGAAGGTGGCAGATGATGCCTGTCGCGCGAATAAAGACGCTGTTGTTTTAGTGGTGAGTGTTGAACTTTGCAGTCTGCATTTTCAAAATGATGATGATTTGGATCATCTGGTTTCAAATGCGATTTTTGCAGACGGGGCAGCAGCGGCACTGATTCAGCCTATGGCTGAGAATCGGAAGAGCCTATCGATCGAGGCCTTCAAGTGCGATTTATTACCACAGACTAGCGAAGATATGGCATGGCACATAGGAGATTCAGGGTTTGATATTGTTTTAAAATCCTATGTTCCAGAAGCGATTGAGTCAGGGATTGCGGAGTTTATGGAGAAACTATTAAGACAGGAAGCGATCACCGATGTTAATCACTATGCCATTCATCCAGGCGGTATGAAAATACTGCAAGCCTGTGAAACAGCGTTAAATATTACAAAAGACAAAAACAAGCATGCTTATCATGTGATGCGTGAGTATGGAAATATGTCATCAGCCACCATCTTGTTTGTTTTGAAAGAATTGATGGCTAATTTGACAGTTAAGAATCATCAAGAAACTGTTTTTAGTTGCGCTTTTGGACCTGGATTAACCTTAGAGTCAATGTTACTTAAGATAAACCAGCCGAATTAAACATAATCAAGCTTTTTGAGTACAAAGTTCACCAGCTTAGGTGATCGTTTCAGTAGAGGAAGAGCCGATTGACCCACCTTTGGTTGCAGTAATGCGGCGTTAAGTACGTTCCCTAATAGTACTTTTGTTTTAATCGATTTCGAATAGTTGATACGATAGAGCTCAGGTTGTTGTTTTAAGTAAAACTGTACCGCTTGAATAGCGCTATCAACACTATGCGCAAATCCAGAACCAATCGCAGGGTAAAGCGACGCTATTGCATCCCCTATCCAGTAGCTGTTAGGCCAGTTAGGCGGGTTTTTTTGAGTAAATGCAGGTGCGCGACCCGACATAATATCGATAGCGCTAAGATCAAGCGGGGTGAATAGTTTTTTAAGCACAGGATGAGATTGTGTCAGATGCTGAAAGTATTCATTCGGCGAAGTTGCAGCATCAACCACTTCTCGTTTTGCCAAACAGGAACAGTTACTTACTGTCTCGCTGATTGGAACGATTCCCAAATAAGCTTTATCCAGACTGAACATCTTAAGACTATGATCATTTTCGGTATGGGAAAAATGCAATTTGAAACCAAAATAAGGCAGAGTGATTTTTTTATTGTCTGTGTTGTTGCCAAGTTTACCTATTGCAAAAAAAGCACTTTTAGCCTCAATGATTTCACCCGTGGATAATTTGAAGTAAAATGGCGTTCTTTCAGTGGCGGGTGTTGTGTACTCTAGATAGGTGTTTTCACGTATGCGTCCACCCAGTCTGCGTGCTCGTACAGCTAACTTTAGCTCAACATCACTTCTTGATATGCCAGCAGAGGGCTTAGTGAAGTGAATATCTAATTGTTTGCTTCCAGCATAAAACGTGGCATGAGGAATGGGGATAAAAGGGTCAATATCCCAAAGCTGTAGTTGCTGCGCCGCAATCGGTGCTAAGAATTCGCCACACATTTTAGGTGTGCCGATGGTTGAGCCTTCGATTAAAAGCGCCGCTATACCTTGATCCAGTAATGCATTTAGGCACGCTAGTCCCGCAACGCCACCACCGATAATGACTACTTCTTCCAAATGATAACCCTCCAACGAAATGGGAAACACCATTTAACTTGGTAGTGTTTCATTCCTGCTTGTTCTAACAAGGTAATTAATTCTTGACGGATAAAGCCACGTTTGATGGAGATAAGACCATCATAGGTGATGAGCCTATTGCGAAATAAGATTGGACTGAAAAGGTAATAAAACCAATAGGCAATGGGGTTGCGGTGCAAATCATTAATGATGACTTTGTCTTTTGTGGTGCGTAATGCTTGTTTGAAAAAGGCAATAATTTCTTCGTTGCTCATGTGGTGGCAAACCATGGTTGCCAAAATGATATCAACACTATTTTCATCAAATGTTAATTCAGGCTCAGCCATTTTCTCAAATTTCACATTTGAGGTATCCGATGTAAATACGGACTTCTCATGATTAGCCATATCAATCGCTTCAGACGAGATATCAATGCCATGGAATGTCATCTTTGGAAAATGGCGACTGAGATTAAGAATAAATAAGCCTGCGCCACATCCAACATCCATCACATGCGCTTTTTCCCCACTTTTCTTTAACACATTCACTGTCCCGTGAAAGGTTCCAAGAATTTGGTTGATACGAAATAGCATTTTTTGACAATGAGTAAATTCTTCCGCGGTGTAGTTGCCCGGACCTAAATCAAGAATTTCTTTTTCATTTGAGCGATGTGATAGCATAGTTTTTTTCCAGGAATTTATTTAATGCCGCAAATAACAACACCTTCACTATAAATACAGTACAGAGAGACTCGTTGCTCTAGATTTGGTTTGTTTCTTATGTAATTCCTAAGTACTCTGATGATCTTTCATCATCTCCCTAAAAACTAATAATTATACTATACGTAAACTACTAAAGAATAAATGGCTCAATTCCATATTCGTAATGATAAAATTAAATTCTAGGCAGTCTTTAACGGTATAGTCAAAAATTCAAGTCCTAACTAGGGAACCGAACTTATTCAATCAGTTTAGCAATTACCAACTCATTAAATTATGTCGGTGTGCTATATATGCATCGATGTGGCAGATGTATGAGATACCTCGGAATTTTCATACTCTCTAAAATTGTTGAATCTCAAACAATCCCAGCGTGGTTCAGCATACGCATCAAAGAAATACTTTTTATGGTATTCATTTGTCCAATAGTTATATTGATAATGTCGCAAACCTAGAGAGCATAAGAAGCTTACTGCAAACACCAGTATAAACCATGAAATATGCGGCGTCTTTCTAGTAAAAAAATGGTACGGCCTTAAAAAGGCAGTAAACTGTAACAGTGTCATGATTAGATAATTAAAATACTAAAAGAGTATCATGTGGGGATTATTTGCATAACAGATGGTAAAAAAGGTGAAGTAATACCCGCTTTTTTATGAATATTTTTATTAGGAAAGGTCATGCTTCTTCGTTTTATTGCGCGTCATAGCACATTAATTATGCCAGTTTGCGCCATTGTGGGCTTTGTTTTTCCAAACTTATCCAATGCGATATTGGTATATTTACCCCAAATACTGTTCTTTTTGATGTTTTTTACTTTACTGGGCATCGACCAATACGCGCTGTTAAAGCGTATAGCGACAAGCTATGTGTGGGTTTTTGCCTTATTACAAAGCGGGGGAATGAGTCTGGTTTTAACATTAATTGCTTATGCACTCGGTGTACGTGGCGATTGGCTATTGGCTATTGCAGGTCTTGGTGCCACTGCCCCATTGTTTGGTAGTGGTGCGTTGGTCAATGCGGTGGGGTTTGATGCACAACTGGCGACGGCAAAAACTATCGCTGCTACGCTCGTTATGCCATGTACATTATTAGGCGTATTGTGGCTATTAGGCGATGAAAATGCGCATATAGACGTTGGTATGTATGTCAATCGCTTGTTAGTTTATATTGTTATGCCAATGGTGCTAGCTGTGGGAGTGCGTCGGTTTGTTTCACCTGCTGTTTTGTCACGTTATTATCCCAAAATTGGACAGTTTAATATTTTACTGCTGATGTTGTTTCCATTGGGACTAATGGCAGGATTTCGTACAACCTTTGACCATGATCCGTGGCAAGCGTTGTTATTACTGGTACTAAGTTCTGTATTGGCATTGGTATTTTATTTTACCGCTTATATCATATATCGGCGTTTTGGCTATGAAAATGCCATTGTCGCTGCGCTGGTGTGTGGCGGACGCAATGTATTACTTGCTTACACCATAACTGCCCCCTTCATGGGTGCGGTGTTTTTACCGTTACTGGGTGCTTTTCAATTACCAGCATTTTGCTTGCCCTTACTTGGCAAATATATGGCAAAACGCCATAGAACATAAAACTCTAACTATGGATTTAAAATCAGGTTTCAGATTCTTGAGTCTATTAAATTTTCACTTAAGGTAACTTTGATTGTTACTCATTCAGGAATATTGACTGGCTTACCAGTCATAGGATTTGAGCCTTTCGAGCACTCCTTTTGACTTTTAAAAAGGTAGCAAACGCTATCACTTTTAATCTTTTATTTTCTCCTAATTTATCTAAGCTTTCAGCAATTACTTCTAGCACTGAATTTAAGATAACTAAACTGCACCGGCATTATCGGCATATCTATACCGAACCAATTAAATGCCTTCACTGGTTCGGTTCCCTATTTGGGTACCATGCTTGATAGGTAAGTTGCTGATATTTACATTATTAACTGTAGATTTTTACTTTTAGTGTACATCACAGTGTATTTGTTGATGACATTTCGAGGTTTTTCGATGGGTTCGACCTCAAATCGAGGGTGTGAAGCAACTTACCTTAAACTTTTAGAAACGCTCTGACGTAAATGTGCATATGTCATTAAACCCTGTATCAGCATGAAAAATGTCCATTACACCCATAAATTAGAGAAATTTTTTAATTATTCGTCATAGTATATATCAAGATAATTAAAACAGTCATGTGAATAATTTGGGTTGGAACAAAAGCAAGTGCGTATTGAAAACCACCAGTAATTGCCGCATTAATTGATTTAGAAATTGCATGTGTCGCTAAACCTAATAATAAGGCGAGCAATAAAATAGGGTTAGTTGGGTTCCCTTGCATTACTACGGCAGCCATTGCTGCATGCACCTCAAACATAGAACTGAGTACGGTTCCTGCAACAAGACCTGCGTCACCCAGCCATAAACTTAAACCATAAACAAGTACTTGAATAATAGTAAGTGTCACTACAATGATACCTGCCTCTTTTAAACTAAACATGGGTGTATCAGCTAACTTAGCTTTCTCTCCGGATCGAGGTTTTCTCATCAACCATATTGCAGGAATAACTAAAATTATAATGGCAATAATAGATGGGAATAATAAAATTTTAAGCCAACTAAAACTTACACCTGCAACAATAATAAGAAGTTGTACCACTGTTGCGACACAGGATATAAGGGCAGCTCCAGCATTTTCTTTTGCATCGGCACGACCATGACGAACTTCCATTCCAAGGCTTGCAACGCAGGCGGTACTGGATACAAATCCTGATGCTAAGGCAGATAATAACATGGCGTGGCGTAATGGTAGAAGCATCTTTGCCATATGTGCTAGTGCTTGAATGGCTAAAATCAATGTCAATAATTTTAAGATAATATAAGGATTTAGTACTGAACCCCAAAGAGCCCTATTGGGGGTTAAAGGAAGTGCAATTAAAAGTAAAGCAAGTAAAAAGATACCATTTTTGAATTCAAGCTCAGTAATCCACCTAACCGCTACTCCATGCATTGAATGCTTTGTCATTAGAAGGAAGGTAAGAACTACTGTAAGTGCAGCTGCATAAGGAATATACCATAAACATAGTCCACCTATAAAATAGGTGAGTATAAAAGCAAGTTCAGTGGTTACACCTGGATCTTCAATTTGTTTATTAATAGAGATGATACTTATACCACCTACTATCAATGCCCCTATGATTCCCATAAAAAAACCGAAAGAAAAACAAATTGCCCCTAATAGAGAGCAAATTGCAAAAGATCTAATACCTGCAAAGCTGTGTTGATTTTCACGTTGTTTACTACGCTCTCTTTCTAGACCAATGAGTAGTCCACAACCTAGTGCTGCAGTAGATGCAGTCATTAAGTTTTGGACAGGTTCAATCGTAAATGTATTAACAATTATGAAACTCCTCCCACTCTCTATGACCCCTGCTGTCAAATCCGTATAACTAAACTTGGGAGATTTTTATTACGCAGCATGACGAATAGCCGTTCATGTGAAGTGCTCTCACTGGGTTAACGTTGTCATAGTGCTTGCTGTATGCTCTAGTGATAAACCTATTAAGACTGCTAACTGAGCTAACAGGCTATCTATAGTATCTATTACCCAGTCTTATCCAAACAATCTTAATTCATAAATAATGGTATTGTCATCTACATTCTGCTGTTTTCTACCGATCAGGGGCAGAGGATTGTCCCTGTAAGTTGGGAGGTCTTTCCAAACGCGGCATCGGTTGCATTATCGGTCGCTCAACTTTCCGCCCGACGAGAGCTGGACCAAGTATAACAGTTTGCAGCAACTCGCCTATTTCATTACGGTCTTCGTCGCGGCTCCTACATCAGTGTTTACTGGCTTTAATTTCTTTATTAATATACCCAAAACTAGTTCTTAGCCTTCTCTAAACTAAGCTTTTGACTATTGAACTAGCTATACTTATTATAGCTTAAACTGTTTTTAATGCTTTTCTATCCATTAAATCAAGTATTAAAAATTTTAAGTTTATGAGTAGTAAAATATAGATAAACCTTATTAACGAATTTATTTATATATTAAAAAAAGGTTGCTAACGCTACGTTATATATATAGCGTTAGCAACCTTTTTGTCTAGTATTTTACTTAGTTGATGTGATCAAGACTGCGGCTTTTGCTATGACATATGATACTTTTATACATGATTCGTTTTATCACTCGAACTCTCTGCCTTCGCCAACTTCCTCATGGGTGACACCATCACGTATATGGTAGATACGCTTAAAAGTTGGAATAATTTTTTCATCATGAGTGACAACGATGATGGCAGTCTCAAACTTCCGCGCCATATCATTTAGGATGCGAATCACCGCCATGGCACGCACACTATCGAGAGCCGCAGTAGGCTCATCCGTAAGGATTACTGGTGGCTGGTTGACCAATCCACGCGCGATAGCAACCCGTTTCTGCTCACCACCGGAGAGCTGTGAAGGCATGGCTTTAGCTCGTTGATGTACATCAAGTGCGGTAAGTAACTCAAGTGCCTTCGCTCGTGCCTCGGCATTCGGGACGCCTGCCAGCATCGGCAGTAGCGCTACGTTGTCGGTGACATCAAGAAACGGAATCAAGTATGGTGACTGAAAGACAAAACCAATTTTGTCGCGTCTCAAGGCGCGTAGATCACGGACTTTCCAACCATCATCATAGATGACTTGATCACCCAACATCATGCGACCAGCGCTTGGATCGATCACAGCGCCTAGACATTTTAGCAGCGTACTTTTACCTGATCCAGAAGGCCCGATCAATCCAACAACTTCACCTGGCTCAACATGCATATTTACGTCCTTCAACGCATAGACAGCAGTGTCACCTTTGCCAAAGCTTTTGCTTAGCCCTTCGATGTATATTCCTTTTTTAGTCATTGGGTTACCCTATCGCTTCGGCCGGATCGACCTTGAGAGCCATACGAATGGCGATGATGCTTGCAAGTATACAAATCACGAGCACGGCAAAAAAACCTATTACGGAATCTATTGGCGTGAGCAGTACGTATTTGGGAAACAGAGGTGCGGCGAAAGTAGCGGTAATCTTGCCGACTACGAAGCCGATTACGCCTAATGCGAGCGCCTGCTGCATAATCATTGCAGCGATAGTCCGATTGCGGGTGCCGATGAGCTTTAATACCGCGATCTCGCGTATTTTATCCATAGTTAGCGAATAAATGATGAAAGCGACGATAGCTGCACTAACAATAGCTAGAATGACTAGAAACATAGCAATCTGCTTAGCCGATGTAGCGATCAGCTTACCGACGAGGATGTCTTCCATCTGTGCCCGAGTATAGACGGTCAAACGCTTCCAGCGCTGGATAGATTCGGCTACCTCATTCTGCGCATAACCGGGCTCTAGTGTGACCAGTACTGCGTTGACAGATGAATTGGTGCTCTGCGAAGCAATCACAGCTTCCAGCAAGCCTGGCACACCGGGGCGATTGAAGGCAGGATTGGCTTCGGTACGCCGTCGATTTTGCAAAATGGCGTCGTTATTTTTAAGAAATTGAGCTTCTTGGGCATCCTTGAGCGGAACGAATATCATTGGGTCGCCGCTAGAAGATACCATGCGCCGTGTCAGCCCTACAACGATATAATCATTGCGGCGAATAGTGACAGAATCTCCCAGCTTAAAGCCGGTAGCGATGTCGGCCACCGCTTCGTAGTGCGCGCGCGTAATTTGGCGCCCAGCAACCAGATAAGGAGGCCATCCAGGTGTCGCTCCCAACTCACCGGGTGCAATGCCAACCACCATAGTGCGTACATCACTTTCGCCCTTATGTACCTGCGTGGTTAGGTAGGTGACGTTCGCTGCTTGGGCAACACCCGGCATAGCTAGAATGGTGCGATACACGTCATCGTTAATGCTGGATGACTCCGCATAAGGACCTAGTGTGTCCTTTTGCACGACCCAAAGATCAGCACCACTATTGTCGAGCAAGGCTTTGCCATCGTCTACTATGCCACGATACACTCCTGCCATGACGAGAGTGACACCGATTAGTAGACCTAGACCAATGCCAGTGAAGACGAATTTCCCCCAAGAATGGAGAATATCACGACCAGCTAAGCTGATCATGGTGACACTCCTGAGATGCGATCAACCACCTTGATACGACTACTCGGCTTCAATGCCTTTTCGCTATAGGTCACGACTTGGTCGCCTTGGTTAAGACCTTCGAGCACCTGCACATAACCATTGAGGTCGGATACACCGAGCTTGATCGGAGAAAAACGCAGATCACCATCCACAATCTGCCAGACACCGACTTTGCCCCCTTGGCGCTGGACGGCAGCGTTAGAGATCAGAGGAACGACTGAGAGCGCTGGCAAATCAACGGTAACTTCTGCCAGTTCTCCAATAGACGGTAGAGGTTCTGGTTGATTATCGAATATCACCTTCGCTAGCATCTCTTCAGTTACCGCATCAGCCTTAAGTTCCACACGCATCACGCTACCTTTCAAAACTTGGTCGGTACGCGAGCGTAGAAAAATACGAGTCGGCAGGCCTCCAGCCAGTCCCGATGCGTTGATTTGGTCGAAGCGTACATTAATCCATAAGCTTTTGGGGTCGATTACCTCTATCACTGCCTGCCCTGCGACGACCGTGGTGCCAAGATCGGCATCACGTACGGCAACCACCCCATCGACCGGTGCGATCAAGCGTAGATTACTTCTTTTGTGCAACCAGTCCTTCACTGTCAGAGCGTGCTCGAGCAAGGTCTGCCTGAGCGACGGATAGCTCAGCATTAGCAACCTGTAGCTCCTGTTTTTTCGTAGCGACGCTCTCCTCACTAACCGCTTGTATTTCCAATAGTCCCTCATAGCGTTGCGCCTGTATTTTTGCATAGACTTGCCGAGCTTTCGACTCTTCTAATACCGCTTCTGCACGCTTGAATACTGATTCTTGGGAGCGCACTCTATCATCGAGGTCGATTGGCTCCATCTCACCGAGTACCTGTCCAGCTTTAACCTGGTCGCCCACATTCACGTCCAAGCTTTTAACGCGACCTGCAATTGTCGGTCCAATCTTGTAGGTATAACGTGATTCTACCGTGCCGATGCCAAACAGCGCTGGTGTGATGGCTCCGGACTCCACACTTGCTACCGTCACAGCAATAGGGGCTAGCGGCCCTGATCGTAGACCGACATAGATGAAGAGAGCCAGCAATGGAATAATAACGGCAAACAGCGCTAAAGTTCGACGTTGTAAAGGTGAATTTTTCATTGAAGATCCCTTATGCCGCGCTGATAAATCCTAAAGACCCGTGGCGCATCGCGCTGCATGCGTCCCACATCGCCTACTAGCAGCGACTGCATGACCAATCCTTGAATCGTACCAATAAACAGCATTGCCGCCGCTTCCTTATCAAGAGATGACGGTAATTCACTGCTGTCCTTGCCTTTATCTATTAGCAAATGCAAACGCTCACCGTAGCGCTGAATTAAGCTTTGCACTACAAGCTTAGCTGGTGTTGATTCAGCAGATTGTAGCTCCCCAAACACCATTCTCGGTACACCTGGGTGCTCGGTCACGAATTCGATATGACTCATAAACATCGCCTCCATTGCTCTCAAAGGCGATTCAATTCCTTGTGTAGATCCATCGATTTTGGTTAATAGGCTGTCTGTCATCCACTCCATGACTGCCTGCCAAATGGCTTCCTTATTCGGGAAATGCCGAAATAGCGCACCTTGCGTCAAGTCCATATGTTTAGCGATAGCGGCAGTCGTAATCTTACTCGGGTTTTGTGTACCGGCAAGCTCCACGACAGACTTGATAATTACGGCGCGACGCTCATCAGCCGGTAGATGCTTTGGGTAGGGATTCACGACCACTCCGAATAAGATAGTAATTAATTACTATCTTATCTAAAAGTACAATCAAAGCAAGAAATAAATCAAGATTTAATACGCTCGTCAACATCAGGTATAAGCGCTGAAAATGTCTTTTTCCTTATCAGATTATTGATATGAAATTAAAGTTAGCAACTAACACAATTCCTAAGCTGCACTAAGTTTCTCCTATGTTTTACCGCGTATGGTAAAGTTATAAATACAGTAACTGTTATAGAGTACAGCAATTCTTAGGGGAATCATTATGGCTATAAAAGCTTGGCAAGCTATCGTTGGCATCGTGCTCATTACATCAATCACTGTGCTCATGCAAATCCCCTCTGAAACGTGGGTAACCTCAGCAACCGCAAGTTTGATACTGGGCGCTGCGGCTTTAGCATGTATGGCCAGCTCATGCATATTGGCTAGCCGTTGGCACGGTGTTGAATGGTTTTTTGGCGGTCTTGATAGAGTTTATGACGCTCATAAGTGGCTCGCCATATGGGCACTGGTTTTTGCCGTCTATCATTTCGTTTTTAAAGCTGAACTAGACACTTGGGAACTTGCCCCTATTCTAGAACTTCCTAAATATTGGACGCGTATAGTGCGTCAACTTAGCTTTGTCGTCCTAGGTTTAATTATCCTACTGGCGCTGAATCGAAAAATCCCTTATGGCAACTGGCGTTGGTTGCATAAATTCTCAGGCCCGCTTTTTCTGATTGTCATTCTGCATTGGTTAAGCATTAAGTCACCTATCACATTGACGAGCCCATCAGGCATCTGGTTGGCAGTGCTGTGCACAGTAGGCGTGATTGCAGCGCTGTATAAAATGCTATTGTATCCATTCATCGCCAAAGCTGGTGAATACAAGTTAGCCGCTATATCCCATGGTAAAGCAGCGATACATTTAGAATTTGAGCCAGTTAGTAAGAAATTTCCATTCAAGGCAGGTCAATTCGCCTTTATTTCTCTTAAAGAATCAGGGTTGCGCGAGCCACATCCGTTTACCATAGCCAATGCCCATTCTGATACTGGAAATATTCATTTCGTGATTCGAGCATTAGGTGATTATACGAAAAAGCTAAATGAACAAGCCAAAGTAGGTATGTTGGCCGATATTTATGCGCCTTATGGTCGCTTTAAACGGAAAGAGGGTGCAAAACGTGAAATATGGATTGGTGCAGGCGTCGGCATTTCACCCTTTATTTCTTGGCAGCAGGATAAAACCATTAATCATTTTGACCGTGCCACTTTGGTGTATTGTTTCGATCCATCGCGCGCTTTTCCTAGTGTTGAGCGCATGCAGGAAATAACTGAGCAGTCAGGCGTCCAGTTAGTAGCGAACCCGAGTGGCAGTGATGCTATGGCCAAAACCATTCGCCAAGCAGCCAGTGAAGTTGATCCAAAGAGTATTCAGATTAGTTTTCTGTGGTCCGAAAGGTCTTTTAAAAAGAGTACAGGAATTAATGAAAGAAAATGGCATTCCTGTGCAGAATATTCATTATGAGTTCTTTGATTTCCGCTAGAAAGCTTAAGGTTTAGTTAAGAGTTGACCTGTACTATCATTAATACTTTCTCAATAAATACAATAACTAAATCAATCCTTAACATGCTAAGATTTTATTATATTCTTTAATGCGGATTGATTGATGCAGCAGCTTGTAAAACCTCAAAGACAAGGAGAACATCATGAAAACCCTATCAATGTTTAGCAAGTCTATTGTTATGGCACTTGGTATGGTAGCGGCTGGCAGCGCTACTATTTCTATCGCACAAGCTGCGACACCAACCTTAAAGGTCAGTGAAGCGGTAGCAGCAGCACAAAGTAAAATCAGCCTTGAACAAGCCATTGCTATTGGTAATAAAACGATTAAAGGGGATCTTGTCAGTGCAGAGTTTGATCAAAAAAGTTATTCGGTAGGTGGTAAATACGACGTCAAGTTCATCGCTCATGATACCGAATATAAAATAAGAATCGATGCTGATACAGGGGAGGTTTTAAGCGCTAAACAAGATCAGCTTGATAGAGAAGATATGGCCGAATATAAAGCGATGAAACAGGCTAAAGTTAGCCTAACCCAAGCAATGCAAAAAGCTACTCAAAATGTAAATGGAAAAATTATTAAAGCAGGATTTGATGTTGACAATGGCAAGTCAGTTTATGAGATTAAAGTTGCTAAAGGTAATGAAATACACAAAATGGTTATCGATAGCATGACTGGCAAAGTTATTAGTAATCGCCTAGATTAGTAGGCGACTAGATCGCTCTTACAATGACGATTAAGAATGCTGCTTACTAATCTTTAATGCTCCATCGTAATCTTACTTAATAATAGCTCTAAGCGGTGCTCAAGTATCGGTTAGAGCTTTTTGGTTGAATGTATTCTGAGTTTAAAATAGTTTTAGCTTAAACTGAGTTTTTTAGGAAACTCTTTCATAATGCGCAGCCATTGATCTAATACTGCTTTTAACAAAATAGGATTATTCGCAATTTGCCACAAAATAAAGGTGTTGAGAGTAATAAGCTTCCTAAGGATTATCCTTTTTTGGCAAATGATGCGGATTGGGATGACATTTTTGCTGTCGTTGTGGAAACCTTTAAGGATAAGGCGGATGATTTGGATAGGTAGAGAAAATGCTGCTATATTTAAGAGCTTTCTCTCATAGCCTATGGCATAAAAGTCTTTCAATAGACATCAAAAGTAGAGACGATTTTTTGTGTAAAACAAATAGACTTATACTAAAAAAACTTATACTCATGATGTTTGAACTGGAAATTTATGGTTAGGTAATTATAGAGTGAGGTAAATCGTTAAAAAACGAATGCTTAAATAAGTCTCTAATATTGTTGATAAGTGCACCACCAAAATGGCTTTTATTATCAATACTATATTTTTCAATTATTCAACGTATCACTCTCAATCCGACCATCAACCAAATTAATCGTGCGATCACAAGATGCTGACAAGCGCGGATCATGAGTGACCAGCAATACTGCGCAATCACGTTCCTGATTGACTTTGCGAAACAGCTCAAATACTTCGCCAGCCGTAACCGTATCCAGATTACCCGTAGGTTCATCAGCCAATAACAATGCAGGCTGAGTTATCAATGCTCGTGCAATGGCCACACGTTGTTGCTGACCACCTGAGAGCTCGTTAGGTTTACTGTCAGCGAAGCGCTCTAGCCCAACAGCTGCCAGTAGTTCATGCGCTTTTTGAATAGCGAACTTATCTGGACGACCCTGTGTCAACGTTAGCGGCATCAAGATATTATCTAAGGCGCTAAAGGCTTGAATCAGATGATGGAACTGAAAAACAAAGCCAATACTACTACCACGTAAAGCGGTGCGACCGGCATCATTCATGGCGCTGGTTGCTTGACCCAACAGATATAGCTCACCGCTGGTTGGCTGATCAAGTAAACCGAGTACATTTAATAAGGTACTTTTACCCGAACCTGAAGGACCAATCAGTGCTGCAAAGTCATTATTATTAATCGTTAAGTCAATACCATGCAGCACTTCAATCTCATTAGGCTGACCGATGTTATAAGATTTTTTTAGTGCCTCTAGACGCAAAACTTCGTGATATTGACTGGACATAAGGGTTGACGTCTTATTAAAAAGATTAGCAGAACGATTGTTAAAAGTGTCGTTGGAATCATTATTAGACATAGCGAATAGCCACCACGGGATCAAGTGCCGCTGCTCGCCGCGCTGGGATAGCGGCTGCTATAACACCGGTTAGCGTTGCTAACGACATAGTCACTAAAATTAAGTTTATCGATATTGGAATCGTAAATATATTGGGTCCAAAGGTATTAAAAGACCATACCAATACATAGCTGACGCCACTACCGACAATAGAGCCTAGCAAGCCAAATACAGCCCCTTGAAATAAGAATATTCGCAAGATTTGCTGACGGGTTGCGCCCATTGCTCGTAGGATACCAATCTCTCGCGTACGCTGAACTACACTGACCGACAACACACTGGCAATGCCAAAAGCCACCGAGATTGCTACAAAACCTACAATCATATTGCTGGACAGGCTTTGAGCGGTGAGACCATTCAGCAATTGGGCATTGGTTTTTATCCAGCTTTCTGCTTGCAGCGAGGTCAAGCGCCCGACTTGTGCAGCGATTTTCTCCGCCTCAAAGATGTCTTCAACCGTCAAATCAATGACTGTGATACCACCCGGCAAGCCAAGTAAGGACTGCGCTTGTTTTAGGTCTAGATAAACGTAGCGCGCATCTAGCTCTCGTACGCCGAGCTCGAATATACCAGCGATATTGACTACAGCGCTGTTGCTACTGAGTTTATTACTAAGGTTATTACTGGGACTACTATCACCATCGTCTTGACCAGTATCTAAACGCAGTTTGCTACCGACTTCTACACCCAAACTTTTAGCCAACTCACTGCCAATCAATACATTATCTGCGCCCACTCGGAGCTCGCCACTGATTAAATACTCATTGAGTGGTATGATCTGTTGATAGCGCTCCAAATCAGTACCTACTAAAATTACTGATTCTAGTGCCTCACCACGCCGTACGAAACCAGGCCCAGATACGTTTGGTGATACTGCTTTTAAGAGCGGTTGTTGATCTAAAGTATCTGTGATTTGCTGCCAATTATTGATTGAACGCAGACGCTGCGGACGTTTGTCTTCTTGTATCAGTTGTAGCGTATCATCAGCAGGCGGCGCTATTAGGTTGACTTCATCTGGCGATACTAAGCGAATATGTGCCTGACTACCGAGGGTACTGTCAATAAGGTTGGTCTGTAATCCTTGAATCAATGCGGTAATAAATATAATAACCGCAACACCTATCGCCACTCCCAGAGTAATCATGAGCGACTGTATTCGTCCCTCGCGCAAAAAACTGATGGCAATGGTGGCTTCAATCCAAAGTCTACCGAAAAAAGCCGTCAATTGACTGTCTCCGCTGATTGGCTCTTATTATTTGCCCTCATAATCTTATCAGCATCAGTATTAGCAAAAGGTGCTGCTTGTAGCTTGGTTCTAACTCGTGCGCCATCAGCTAGTGAGGCAGTGGCATCAACCAAAATCTCATCGCCTGCGCTTAAACCTGAGAGCACCTCTGATGCTGACAACCCTCGTAATCCTAATCTCACTTGTTGGCGTTGTACTTGACCATTACGCAATAGCAGAACTTCAGCATTACTTTCTTTAACATTGGCTAGCGCATCATTGGGAATCACTAATGCCTTTGCCCGTCGATCCGTTTCGATATTCACCGATACCGTCATATCTTGACGCAAGAAATCAGGTACAGGATCGACTGCCAATCTCACTTCTACCGTACCACGCTGTGGATCTATGGTTGGCGCAATAAAGCTAATACGCACGGGGAATGGCTTATCAGGATAAGCATCAGAAATTGCAATAGCTTGTTGCTGCACAGCCAGTCGGGATAAATTACGCTCATCAAGCGGTACGCGTATTTCAGTATTACCATCAAGGGCGATAGTGAACAGGCTCTGACCCGGCTGTACTAAATCGCCTATCTCCACATTACGGGTCAGGATAGTGCCTGATACTTTGCTACGTACTTGCGTTTTGTTGAGCTGAGCCTGCAATGCTGCGATACGGGCACGTAATAAGTCCTCCTCCACACCACCAGAGGATAATGCCTTTGCTTTCAGGCGGGCGTTTTCAAGGTTATTACGGGCTTGTGCTTGTGCTTGGATTGCCTGCTCCATCTCCTCATCAGAGATGGCCGATATGGCTACCAACTCACGTCTACGCTCGACATTACGGGTGGCTTGTGCCAACGCTACTTCAGCATTGACCAAATCCACTGCTGCCTGTGGACGGTTACTACTTATAAGCTCTGCCAACGCTGCCTCTGCTTGACGCACTTGAGCGGTAACTTCATCTGAACTGAGTACTAGCAATAAATCCCCTGCTGCTACTTGCTCGCCTTCTTGTACCAGCCGCTCTAGTACCACCCCAGCGACTTCACTACCAATTTCAGTACGCGATACGGCAACAACACGTCCAGTCGCTACTACCGTCTGCACTAAAGGCATAGAGGATATGCTATAGCTTGGTAATAATGGTCCTTGCCACCAGCGAAAAGCTAAAAAAGCAGCAATACATATGAGCAATAGTGCGCTAACGATAGATTTATAAGGAATAGCGCGCAATGAGTTTCTCCCGTTCAGAGTAGAGAGCTATCTAAGCATAGCCTTTGCTACATTTAGTCATTATGGAAGTTTACCTGAAAGATTTTACTAAAGTAATAATAGCCGATATTTTAGCAATAGATAGGATTGGGCTGCAGCTTCCTAGATTACCTCAAGAATATAAGTAGTTGATGCACGTGTAAACCACTCAAAAATGGCAACTGCTCCTATAAGAGACATGATGGTAAATAACTTTAGGCATAAAAAAGTCACCGATACGGTGACTTAGAACTGCTGATTGTATTGGTATACTTAATGGCTTATCAATATAAATTGATTCACACTTAAATAGTGTTACCCCAAATAATGTGGTCACTTGCTGAAATCATTGCCACAGCAACATCAACAAGCGACTATTGAGCATTAATAACGACCAATAATATCTAATGTTTCTTAAGATTCTGAGACGACAGCATAACGCTCGTTACGATGTTCAGGCTGCTCAATCTCATCAAGCATGGCGATGGCAAAATCAGCATAACTGGTATACGCCTCACCTTTGCTATTCACTAAGGCCACATCGCTGCCCGTAGCATAACGGCCTGTACGTTTGCCTTGCGCATCGAATAGACCACAAGGGCTTAGATAGACCCAATTCAAATCTGACGTACTTTGCAGCTCTTCCAAGTTTTTACGCATCTGTAATGCCGTATCTAAGAACTGAGCAGGGAAACCTACTGATTCATGAATCCGCTCACTGTGACTCTCATCCGTGAATAAGCTACCACCGCTACCGACAACAGCGAGACGAGTATTGGTATGCCCTTTTAGCGCATCAATCAACACATGACCTGCCGTTGCATGCTGCTCTTCCGTACCAAAAGTTGCATTAAACGCATTAATTACCACATCGTATGGCGTCAAGTCTGCAGCCGTCAACTCAAAAATATCTTTTGCGACCACATCAATCGCACTGTCTTGTGGTAATTTTTCTGGGCTACGAACAATAGCCGTCACCTTGTGACCTCGGTCCAAAGCTTCTTGCATAATCAAACGTCCAGACTGACCAGTAGCACCGATAATGGCAATTTTCATAATGTATTCCTGTTTATTGTTAATTAATATTGAAACAGCAAGGTGGTCATTAATATAATACCAACCTGTAACTATTTAAGTTACAGGTATGATAAAATGAATACTTATTGAAGTCAACTATGAATAATTATTAAAAAAAACCAGCTTTTAATAAGCGTGTTTGAACCGTAAACTGTCAAAAGTAGTGAGTGTCATAAAAATGTTATTCTGTAGGTTATTAAATTAATAAATAAGAGAGAGAGGCGGTATGTCTATCACGACACGTTTTTCGGTCGGTATTCACATTTTAGCGGTATTGGACATTTACCAAGATGAGGTAACCTCATCAAGTTTTATCGCCTCTAGCGTTAATACCAATCCAGCGGTGATTCGTAAGATCATGAGTCTGTTAAAAGCGGCTGGTCTGATTCATGTGCGCGCTGGGGTTGCCGGTGCGCGCTTAACGAAGCCACCAGAGCAGATTCCATTATTAGCGGTGTATGAAGCGGTATATGCAGATAATAAATCACAAGAATTGTTTGATGTCCATCAAGATACCAGTGAGCGTTGTTTGGTAGGGATGCATATTCAATCAGCAATTAACCCTATCTTGCATCGGGTAGAAGAGGTTTTAAAAGAAGAACTAGAAAAATCGAGTCTTGCGGATGTGATTGAGCAAATCCGTAATCAACAATAGACGTTATAAGAGAGTGATTTGTTATATAGGCTATTCATTTTCAAACTTGTCATCCTCTGACCGATAAAGTCATAAAAAGTTTTGGAAAAAATCTTTATTAAGATAGCAAGTCTCGAAGCCTGTATAACGCACTAATCAAGCTAAAAATGCAGATTAGCGTGATTGTCAGGAGGTTTTAGAGGGGTATATCTCAGTGAGACTAGCTAATTACCCTTCGATTAATTACCCTTCAAATAGTTATGACAAACAACCTATCCTGATTGATTACCTAAAAACGCTAACTACTTAACAGTTAGTGGTTATTAAGTAGTGGCTATCAAGATATAACTCATCTACATGACCAAATATTCACACCTTTTAAAAGTAGAGAGACTTTAAATTACTAGACTATTACAAAAAAGTGAATCAGCATTTAGCCAGATTCTATATTCTAATTAAGTAAAAAATGGTTCTGATAAAGTGTTTAAAATAATCGTTCAGCGCTATCGTAACCGTCGTTAGCATCATCAGCCATTTACTTTTTATTTCAGTCTAAAACCAATTTAAGAAGGTATCTCAATGGAAAAGCTAGAGTCACACCGCGTATTATTTTGTATAGGTATTAACCAAAACTTTATGGATGCTCCGATAGAAGAGATGAAGCAAGTTTGGCAGGCATTTAGCCAAATGATACAAAATATTGACGAATTACCGGGGTTAAACATTCTAGGTATTATGGATGACGACCGTCTACAAGTAGGCGCCGCCTCAACGGCACCTTGGATGGCTTATATCATGGCTGACGTACCAGATATCGAAACGATCATTGCCGCTTGTAATTTCTTTAGAACAGTTCCTGTTGGTGACGGTACTTATAAATTATGGAAATATTGTAAGATTGAAGCCCGTATCGGTAGAGAATTGGTTGTTCCTGAATAAGACATTTATTAAGAGCGAACTATCCAAAGATAGTTATTAAAAGAGAGCCATAATGAAAGATGTCATTGTAATCACTGGTGCTGCACAAGGCTTAGGTGAATATATCGCCAAAGCGCTTATCAGCAACGGTTTTCGCGTAGCAATAACGGATGTTAATGAGCAAAAGGTAGTCGAGACAGCCAAGAAACTTGATTCTGATGCCGACACTGCGGTTGGGTTTAAGTTAGATGTGACCAAAAAACAGGATTTTGAGCAAGTATTAGCGAATGTTGAAGCGCATTTTGGACAAGTGAATGGTCTTGTTAACAACGCAGCGCTTACTTTAATGACGCCTGTAATGGAGGTGACTGCTGAGGAGTTCGATAAGGTTATCAACGTTAATCTGCGCGGTACGTTATTTGGTTGCCAAGTATTTGGTGCTTATTTAGCAGAAAAAGGTTACGGACGTATTGTTAATATGGCGTCATTAGCAGGTCAAAATGGCGGTGCAGCCGCCAGCGTCCATTATGCTTCGAGCAAAGGAGGCATTCTGACCATGACTAAGGTGTTTGCGAGCAATTTAGCAGCAAATGGCGTTACCGTGAATGCAGTTGCCCCTGGTCCTATAGATTTACCAATTGTATATGAGCTGGTTCCGCCTGAAAAACTGCAACATTTATTAGAAAATGTTATCCCTGTAAAAGCCTTGGGTAGCCCCAGTTTTATTGGAAATATTGTCGCTCAGTTACTGCAACGCGATGCGTTTGGAGTGACGGGGGCGACGTGGGATATGAATGGTGGCTTATTTATGCGTTAACAATGACTGATACAACTCTAATTTATTGGTAGTGCGGGACGCGAAATTTTAATGATGCCTTTTAAGTAAAGGTACTTGTTATATACTACGGTTTTTGCGTTCTGAACCGCCCCGACTATATCGGCTGCTGATTTACTTGAGTCAGGCAGCGATGCCTGATAGGGTTAAATTATCATAATACCGTCTTTCAAACTCAAAAGGTAACACATAACCAATCGTGCTATACAAATGGGTTGTATTAAACCTGAGAAGCGTTAAAAATCGATTAATTATCGATTTAGCTTAGCAAGACAAGAGCTGTGCTCGCAGTGCCACCCATTCAAGCGTGGCTAATTCAACATCATTTACACCGTTCCAGTTCTGCTTTAAATAATGAATCACCTCAGACTTATAAAGCCCGTTGACCGTTTCAGCCAGTGCATTGTCGTACGAATCACCAGTCGTACCCACAGAGGCAATCACGCCAGAGTCAGTCATCCTAGAAGTGTAGCGAATGGATAAGTACTGAATGCCCCTATCGCTATGATGAATCAAATTCTTAGGATTGTTCCTATCTACTATCGCTTGATTTAACGCTGCTATCACCATATCCGTGTTCATACGATTAGATACTTTCCAGCCGACAATAGCGCGTGCAAACACATTAATAATAAAAGCGGTATACACCCAGCCGCTCAATGTCTTGATATAGGTAAAATCCGCAACCCACAACTGGTTAGAGCGATGAGCATTAAAGTTACGATTGACAAAGTCATCAGCGCGTTTTTGGTCGTCACGGATGTTGGTGGTAATTTTGCCTTTGCCACGCCAGACGCCCTGCAGCTCATGTTGCTTCATTAAACGTTCTACCGTACAGCGTGCTACACGAGTGCCATCCGCTTTCATCTGCTGCCAAACCTTACGAGCGCCGTAACGGCATTTGCTATCCTGCCAAATATATTTGATCTCGCTGATGTAATAATCGTCATGCTGTCTGCGCAGTGAGCGCTTGTGTGGGTTGTCGCTTAAGTCTTTAGCGCGATAATAAGTTGATGGGGCAATCGGTAGTACTCAACAGATTAGCGCGACCCCATAATGACCTTTATGATCATCAATGAATTGAATCATTACTAAGGCGTGTGGTCGAGCTCCGCCTGGGCGAAAAAAAGCAGCAGCCTTGCGTATTATTTCGTTGGCTTGTTTAAGCTCTCTATTTTCACGTTTAAGCGCTTTAATGCGTTGCTCTTGGCTTTGAGCTTGTACTGAGGCAGGAATGGTTTGCTCGATATGCTTTTTATTCCATAATCGTAGAGTTTCAGGTGTACAGCCAATCTTTGACGCTATGGCTTGAATGGCTGACCATGTAGATGGATAGTCGCTTAATGCTTCTATTAGCATGTAAACGGCGCGTTCTTTAATCTCAGGAGTGTAGTTTCATGTTTTCATTGTCGTACGCTCTCAGAAAGTTAAGTCTCCGACAATACCGGGGCGGTTCAGTGCTTTATTTCTCGTTATTTTAGGGACTCAATTCTGCTGCCAACTGTGAATTGTGCTGGTAATAAGTCAATAAAACAGCGAAGCTTCTCGAATAGTCATACCATCAGCTATGCTGGAAAGTACCTGTTTGCGATAGTCGATTGAATAAGTCATCGTTTATATCATTAAATGCGATTGTTTAATAGGATTGTATCGGTTTTATTTGGATTAGACTAGAGCCTGTTCGGTAAAGTGATGCACCATAAAAACAATAATTTTTTCAGTAATAAATATCTTGATAGTGTATGTATATTTTGCATTCTATGTAAATAGAACCTCATACCATTAATAAGTTGAACTAGCTTTCTGTAAGAATTTTTTCTTAAAAAATCAATAAAAAGCAGCGTTATTTTTTTGGGTTTAATACTAACATTTGTTACTTGGATGTTTGTTTTTTGTATATAATGAATTAATTTTAGGACTTACGCAAACTTTAAAGAAGGCGACCTTAATTTCTGACAGAGATAATTATCGAGTAAGCCCTGAATTTAAAATCTAGTAAAAAAATTATAAAGGTAGCTAGAAATTTTAATTAAAAGGGTGAGTGATGAAAAAGGCTATATTGATACTTTTGTGTTTGGGGGTTGTTCAAGTTAGTAATGCTGAAATTATTAAAGTGCATGGGGAAGGTGCTACACCTATCATCAAAAAAGATCTGAATGGCACACGTAATCAAGCATACAACAATGCAAAAACTGATGCTGTCATTGCGCTCATTAAGCGTATTAATGGTCCGCAGGCGATGAATGAAGCGAGTCAATATTTAAATGACATTGTCAAACAAATTGACAGTAATTATGTGCTAAACCGAGGCAGTAGTACCAACAGCAACAATGAATTAGTCACTCAAGTTAGTCTGGAAATAGATGACCAAGAATTTCGTTCAATTCTTAATGATTTAGGATTGGCAAAGAAAAATGGTCGCACCAGTCCGATTATGATTGTGATGGATGAATACTTCGGCGTACCAAAAGATAACGCTAAGCCAGTTAAAGAATTTACTTCTTATTTTGCAGATCGTAGCTATAGCTATAATGAAGATGCCAGTTACAAAGCTAGTGAAAGTGCCAAAGCCAGTGCGTCAGATTCTTATTCTACAAAAGGACGTTCAGCTGCTGCCTCAGGCTATGCCTATGATAATTATTATGGAGCGGGGGTTGGTGTTTCAGCTCGTTCAGCAAGCCATAATAATTCAGGTAAATCAGCATCCTCAAGTAGCTACAATGCCAGTGAGTCGGCAAAATATAGCCAATCTGAAAGTCAAAATGATATTCAAAGTTTTGTGAAATATGTGGAATATCAAACACCAAGTACTAAAGCTGAGCGTAATAATCAAACATTAAATGCAATTGCAAGTGCTGCATCTCGTTATGATTTGCGGTTGCTCGATTCTGACCGTTTCAGAAGTCAGTATTTAAATGGTCGTAGTATGACAATTCAACAACTCATGAGTGATGTAGAGCTTAATAAGCTAGTAATCGCGGCGCGTAAAGAAAAAGCGGACTGGTTTATGGCTGGTAGCTCTTATATTTATGATCGTGGTCGTTCGAGTGCCACGGGTCAATTTGTCTGCGATGGTGCGGTAAGTTTTAAAATTTATTCGGTAGATGATTCAACTTTAATGGGCGGGGAAACTCGTACAGAATCATCGACAGGTGCGACCACAGACTCGTGCCGTACTAATGTAGCAAAGAAACTAGGTGAATTAGCCGTTAGCCAAGTTGGACCACAGATTTTAGGTTATGCAAAAAATCGCTCGATGTACGGTAAAGAGATTACCGTTTTTGTGAAAAGTGTTTCTGGTAATGTTTCGTCACGTCTAGGGGATGATTTGTATATTGCTTTAGATGAAATGGATGGCGCAGAAAATATCGATATTCGCACTCAAGACGGCAAATTGGTTGAAATGACCATGACCTATAAGAGTGACAAACCGATTAGTGCAGAATTGGCTAAAGCGCTACGTAAAGTAAGCCCAACGTTATCAAGTGCTGAGCGATTACTAGCTGGAAATACCATCACACTCTGCATCGGTGGTACACAGTGCACATAAAATTCAAAGTCTTATGTTTGGCTATGCCGATGCTTGTTTCAGCATGGGCAAATGCGAATATTCAAATCTACCCATCGAAAGGTATTTTTGGATTGGAGCAAGGTTGTCGTACCAATCCTAGCAAATATGAAGCGAATGGTTCTTCTATTGTGTGTGATTTTAGTCAAGCGATTGACAATGAAATCATTCGTAAACAAGCCGAGCAATTTTTTGTACAAGGTTTAAAACAAAATTTCGGTGAACAAGTTGTCGATACTATTTCGCAAAAAACTAAAAATCGTACTTATATAGCATCTCTAGAAGTTTTACGCGCGAGTGAATACATTGTCAAGAAGGATTCGACAGCAGAAATTTTTCTGCCAGTCACCTTAAGTCTAAAACTCACTAACGTGTTGTCGGGCGAGGTCATTTATAGTGACAGTGCGACGTTGTCGCAACCGATTCAGGTACTGACTACTGAAATTGATTCCCCTACCACAAAAACAGCCATTAAACAGAAATTTCAAAGTACTTTGTTGACATTGACTAAGCAAGTGACTGAAGAATTAAAATCGAAACTTAAAATTTCTGAAACTGAGACCCAAGTGATTGATAAGTGGAAATCTTATTTGGTTCTAGATAAAGGCTTTAAGCAAGGGATCGCTGCACAAGATGAGCTGAGTTCAATAGATGGCGATTTGATTCGTGTGGTACATGCGGACAGTGATTATGCTGTGGCACTGCCAATATTGATGCAGGGTCGTAGTAAACGCTTTAGTAAAGTATCAACCAATACACGTCAGGCTATAAATAAGCCTAAAGCATTAGTGGTTGATGTACTGACTTATCAAGGCGAATCAAAAGATTTAATTGAGCAAATCTTTTCTGATGCAGTAGGTGAGCAAGCTTCATTTACTTTGACTCCAGTCAATCGACGTTATAGTGCTATGGCACAAAGTGTTAGTGAACAGACTGTATTAGCGCAAAGTGAAGACATTAATCAACGTGAGTTACCTGAATTTTTTATTCGGATTAATGTCATTCCTGTAATTGCTTATCAACAGCAGATTGGGAAAATAACTCAGCAACAAGTTCTCCATAGTGAAGTGTTTGGTGAAATGATTGATCGTTCTGGTCGCGTGATCTACTCAGCACATGCAACAGATGATATTAAAGATGTGATTTCAGAAGGAATGGGATTTTCTCTAGAGGCACGTAAAGAAGTTGTATTGAAAAACGCACTTTTGAAATTAGGTCAACAATTTCAAAAAGGGATTCAATTTACTCGTTCTGATTTAAAAGTCTCGAGTTCAAGTGGTCAACGCATTACCATTGATGATGCGGGGGAACGCTTAAGTACCGGAATGAAAGTCCATGTTTATCATTCAGATAAGGCAACAGGACGTAATATTCTGATTCCAACATGGGAAGCGACTGTTTTGGAACGTCAAGGTGCGAAAGTTACCGCGCAATTAGATTTCCCTGTCAACAGCAGTGATCGTTTACCCGTGCGTTCTGGAGACAGAGTTTTGCTTGATAGTTCTGCTCCAGTGGGTGACTCGAAGCAATCGCGTGTTTTATGTCCAAGCTTACATACCGAGCAAGTCGGTGAAATTCCATTTTATGGTTTTGGTCCTTTGATTTACCACGCTTTTACCAGTCAGTCGAAAAGACCGTTTTATGCGACAGGTTCAGGCTTTAAAGGACAGACCCTACTGAAAGATGCGGTCGTTGCTATGACTGAAAATGCTGGGTTTAAAAAAGATATGAAAGTTAACTTTTATATTCCAAAAGATGAATGTTTACAGCCGGTACTTAAGACTGAAGTGAAACAAGACAGTATTAAATGTAATGCAGACAAAAGTAATTGTGACGCCACATTGGTTATGGCTAGTGGTGCACGCATATTCAACCAAAAGTCTGAAAAAATAGGGGCTTATGGTTTGCAACAAGAAATCAGATTAAAGGGTATAGATCATCAGCATCGGCATGAAATGTATAACATTCAGATGTTTGAGACTTTACCAAAAATTTTAAATCAAATCGTGCAAAAAGCCGATTCTTCAAAATAGGGATAACAAGGTATGAAAAAAATTGCAATTGTTTTAGCAATAGCAGCTTCAATGGGAACATCAAGCGTCTATGCAGGTTTTGGGTCGCTGAGTAAGATGGCATCGTCATTATCTGAATCTGTTACTGGCGTATCTTCTTCAAATATGGATATTAACGGTTTCTTCACGCAGGCTAAAGCAACCAATGTAATGTTTACTCAGAGTCGTACTGCTTTAGCTTCATTACTCGCAAGTAAACAAGATTCAGATGAATTAAAAGCAAAACAGAAAAGTCTAAAAACGACCTCTGATCTGAAAGAAAAGGACGCAATTGAAAAACAAATTGTAGCGTTATCTAATACTGTTTTAGAAGCCTCTCAAAAAGATGAAGAAGGAACAGTAGCTAAGCTGGCAGCATTGAATGCGGAGCAGAAGACACATTTGTTGGACTCTGCAACAAACTTTGCAATCGCAAGTTTAACGGCTCGTGAATTGGCGCTAGGCGCTAAACAAGTAAGTACGGGTTTAATATCAAATCCAAAAAGCTTGACTAATACAGGAATGTCTTTAGTTGATGCTAAAGGTGTGATCGGAGATATCACTGGTATTGCTAAAAATTCAACTATGGCTTTGGTGGAATATCCAAAACTATTTAAAAAGGCTGGTATTGAATTCAAAATGCCGACAAGTTCATCAGATAAACCAAAAGTACTGAGTGATATTTAAAAAGATTAATTTAGGTGAAACCTTAAATACAATCAAAATTGTAAATGATGGTTAAATCATTTAAAGAAATAAGAGAGCCCTCTACAGGGCTCTCTTATGTTTTAGTATTTTACGGAATTTAAAGCACTAAAATATGGTCAACGTCTCAGGACTTTCCCTTAAGCTGACCAATCAAGACATGGAATTATACCAATACCGTTGCTGATAAATTTTATAAAAGTAATGGTGTGATGTCGCAAATTGCCAACAACACACGTGAGCAAGCGATGCTAGATGATTTCCCTCGAGCCATTGGTAACTCTGCGTAATGTCATGGGACTGCCATACAACCACAAGCGTGTGTATCGCATCTATTGTGAACTTGAATTAAACCTTACAATCAAGCCCAGGCGCCGCATTAAACCAATACCACTTGCTGTACCTAATAGGATAAACCAAAGCTGGAGCATGAACTTTATGCACAACGCCCTAACTGATGGTCGCAGCTTTAGACTGTTCAATGTGATTGATGATTATAACCGTGAAGCGCTCACGGTCGAGATTGACTTCTCGCTACCGGCTCAAAGGGTCATTCGCAGTCTCAATCAGCTCATTAAGTATCGAGGTAAGCCTATGCAGATAAAATGTGATAACGACCCTGAATATATCAGTAATGCGCTCAAAGACTGGGCCAAAGATAAAGGCATCACGGTCAGTTATATTGAGCCTGGTAATTCACAGCAGAATGCTTATGTTGAACGCTACAATAGAACCATGCGTTATGATTGGTTAAACCAAGAGTTATTTACCACTTTAGATCAAGTCCGTCAGCAAGCAGAAGGTTGGTTGTACCACAATAATCATGAACGTCCTAATATGGGCAATGGTAGTTTTATGCCAATACAGAAACTCAATCAGGCAGCTTAATTCTATTTATTAGGTGTCTTAGGTTTGGGAGGGTTACCGACAGACGCCATCGTCAACAACAAGGTATCGCTCGAGCCAAGGCGGAAGGCAAATACGTGGGTCGTCGAATGGATATTGAGAAGCGTAAGATTATCGCCAGTCTGCTTAAATCAGGTCATAGCTATTTAGACATTCAAAAGACAGCCAAGTGCTCAAGGCAGCTGATAGCAACAGTATCTAAAAACCTGAGAACTTCATCTCTTTAGCCACTCACTTACTTATCTTTATATTGAAGGTCAAGCACTAAACGCTAGTAAAATATAGATTTGAAGCTTATTAGTAAAGTAATTAGTTGTATTTTTTTATTATTAGAATAGAGCTGTTTTTTTATCAAACTGTCTAAAAGACTAACATTATGGTATAACATAGTTTAAAGGAAAGACTGCTCTGTAAGCAGTCTTTCCTTTAAACTAAATTATCATTGCCCTTGAGATATAACGCTATCTACTAAATCATCTATCCCTTTTCATTCAACTCTTTTGGTCGCGTTTCCTTGATGCCAGAAGCACATACTTCAGCGATTTTATCAGAGGGCACATCACCAAAATCTTTCACCATCCATTTTAACCAACCAACGATGATAAGTATCATAATAAAGAGAATCGGAATACCGGTGATGATGGCACTGGTTTTAATCGTATCTAAACTTGCGCCGATAAAAATCATCGTCAATGGTACTAGCGCTAACATCACACACCAAAATAGGCGATGCACCGGATGTGGCTCTTCATTGCCTTGTAATTTTGGTGTTGCTGTAGAAGCCATAGTAAATGCAGCACCATCCAAAGTTGTGGCAAGAAATAGGACGGAGATTGCACAGAACAAAATCATGAAAGCGCTGCTGAATGGCAATGTTTGTAAGACGGCAATAATGGCATTGTTATCTTGACCCGCCCCTAACATCCCAACCACGTCGACCAGTCCTGTCAACTGTCGATCAATGGTTAGACTACCAATAATACCAAAGAACAAGAAACAGCCGGCACTACCACTAATTAAGGTATTGATAACGACTGAGCGCAGCGTGCGACCTTTTGATACTTTAGCAATGAAAATACCAGTGAAAGGCGCATAAGTAATCCAGTATAACCAGTAAAATATCGTCCATGACTGCGGGAAGCCACTTTTACCAATAGGATCGGTAAATAAACTCATTTGCACAAAGTTCTGCAGCATTAAGCCCAGAGAGTTAGTAGTATTTGCAATAATAAAATTCGTCGGTCCTAAAACTAAAACCCCAACACAGAGAAGTAACGCCAGTTTTGTCGTAAAATCTGCTAAATTTGACATACCTTTTTGTAAGCCGATATAAGAACTTAGCGAATAGACGACAGAAATGATGAGAATCAACACGATATTCATCGTAAATGAGGGTTCAATGCCCAATACCGTACTTAAGACATTATTAACCAATGGAACCGAAACGCCTAAGGTAATACTTAACGCGCCAAAACAGATAAAGATAAAAATGACATCAATAATACGCCCTAGTACGCCACTTTGCTTAATACCCGTAATCGCGCTAACAATGGCGCTTAAACTCAGCCCTGCATTTTTGCGTACATATAAATGATAGCAAATAGGAAGTGCGACTAAGGCGTATAGCGTCCATGCACTGAAACCCCAATGAAACATATTGTAAGGTAATGACATCTCATATGCTTTTTGCGAGTTTGCCTCAATGCCAAGTCCAGGGGTTTCAATATAATAAGCCCATTCCACAAACGCCCAATAGACAGTGGCTGAGCCCAGTCCACAGGCAATCATCATTGAAATCCATTTGAAGTTGGAGTACTCCGGTGCCTCTTCCCCAAAGCGAATGTTGCCATATTTACTGGTTGCCACGAAAGCCAGTAATAAAACACCGAGGAAAGTGAATATCAGTACCCCCGAGCCAAACCACTCTGTCATTTTCCCAAAGATAGCACCTGCAACCACTTGTGATTGCTCCGGCTGAAGATACAAAGCGCCAACCACAATGACTACCAATGCGATACTGACAGAAATTAATAGTTTATCTACTTGTCTACTCATGACGATCCCCAATTCCATTTTGGTTTTAAATCTATAAATCCTTTAACTACTTTAGATTTTGTATAATTCCATTATATTTTCATCGAGTTCTACGCCAAGTCCAATGGTATCCAGCACCCTTACATGACCCTCTTCTAATGGCAGTAAATTCTTGACCAGTTTGGTAAATAACGGACTCTCACTTTGTGAATATTCAATCAAGTCGCCATACTTGGTAGCCGCTAGGAATTGCACGGTAGCTGCTAATAAAATCCCCGTACTAAAACCATGTGGAATCATTTTAACGCCATTCATTTCAGCAATATTATTGATAATACGCATCTCACTAATACCACCACAGCGAGTAATATCGGGCTGAATAATATCGGGCTGTGCTTGCCTTATAAAATCCTCAAACTCATAGCGTGTGGTTAATGACTCACCACCAGCTATTTTGGTCACCGCCAGTTTTGCCAGTTTGAGATAGCCTTTCATATCATCAGCTAATACAGGTTCTTCAATCCAATTTAAATGGAATGACTCTAATTTTTTGAACATATCAGCTGAATGGCTATAGGTGTTCCATTTAGAAGCCAAGTCAATTTGTAGCTCAAAGTCGTCACCCAATTCTTCGCGAACGGCTTTCACCAATTCATAATCGGTAATCGGATCATTACCCATGATGCCGCCACCAAATTTCAGACTGGTAAAGCCTTTTTCTTTGAGTTTTCTAGCAATCACTCTGTTATCGTCTGGAATATCTGCGGGTATAAAAGTGCCATAGGCGCGAATTTTATCTCGATACTTACCACCCAATAAGATATGAATAGGCACTTGGTGATATTGAGAAGCGATATCCCATAACGCAATGTCAATGGCACTCATCGCATGAATACCCGCACCGCGTCTGCCTAAATAATTAGAACCCCAATACATTTTGTCCCAAAGTTTTTGAATCTCTAAAGGACTTTCACCCAGTAAGAGTGCCTTTAAACCAGAACAGTATAGGTTTGAATTTGGGGCTTCGATGATGGCTTTTGCTACTAACGGTGAGGTGTCACTTTCACCAATCCCGACTAAGCCCGTATCGGTAATCACGCGCACAATGAGCGCATCTTCGCCCCATTCACAAGCTTGATCAAGTGCTGGAACTCTTAGGCTAATCACTTCTATATCTACTATTTTCATCTTTAAACATCCTTTTAATTAATTTTCTTAAGTTAATACAGTATTTTGAGTTGTTGGTGGTTATCTGTGGCGATATCGGTATCAATAAAGAAAACCGTTTTATGCTGTCCAACCTGTTGTATCCAGAGTAATTTTATAACTGCTCGCTTGTTCAATTAACGTCCAGTCCATCTCAATACCCAATCCATTGCCATCTGGCGCGTGTACATAGCCCTCTTTATCCGTTCTAATCGTCGTTAGTGCGCCAAACTCTAAAGGCTCAACGGGAACGGCTTGCTCAAAATAGGTGCTGTTGTTATAAGCTAACATGAGATGCAGGTTGGCAGCTTGCGACAAGGTATAACCCCAAGATTGCAGCTCAACGGTCATCGAATTGGCTTCTGCAAGCCCCATAATTTTTTGAGTTTGAGTAATGCCACCTGCAAGCGTGGCATCGACACGGACACTTGACCAACCGTTGTTTTGAATACCTTGCTCAATTTGATTAAGATAAAGTAAGGTATTTCCAGCGGCTAGAATAGGGATATCAACACGGGATTTTAAGTCTCTATAGCCTTCTAAATCAGTGTCGGATAATGGCGCTTCAAACCAAATATAATCATGCTTTTCTAAAATTCGCGCGGCTTTTAGCGCCTCTTCTCTGGTATAAGCGCTTTCTACGTCCATCATGAATTTAAGACCCGAGTCCTTAAACACCTCATGAATCGCTGCCACTAACGCCATATCTTTTTCAAAGATGCACCAAGTGTGGAATTTAATAATCTTATAGCCTTGGTTTTTTAAGTCTTGAACGTGTTTGATATAAGCTTGAATAGTCGGTAGGAAAGGCGTGCTGGCATAAGATAAAATTTTATTTCTAGCGCCACCAAGCATCTGGTACAGCGGCATTTTTGCGAACTTCGCCACCAAATCCCATAACGCAATATCTATCGGTGACAATGCTTGTGGTTTCATTTGTACGCAGCGACTTGCCATCAAAGAATAAATAGCTTCTCTGTGCAGCGCCGATTTGCCAATCAGAAAGGGCAGCAAATGACGGATAGACTCTGCAAGGCTTTTATCAATGCCACCTTCCGTCCAAGAAATTGCAGCGCCAAATCCCTCATAGCCATCAGCTGTCCGTATTCTGACAATGGTATTGGTGATGACCAAGTCATCATAATGCGAGGAGGTTTTGTATTTAGCATCGGGTCCGGCAACGACAAATACGTCGATTTTGTCAATTTCAAGTTTCATAAATATCCTTATTTTTGAACTTTAAAACAGCCGTTTCACTTAGCTGTCAAACGGCTTTTTAATCCAATAAATACACGTCTGGAAGATTGGTATCGACGATATGACTTCTTAACGCCTCGATTGCTTCGTCGACAGAGCTCCCATTTACCAAAACGTTTATCAATTCTTCATGCTCAACAAGCCACTTTTCCAACGTTCCAGATCTACTGTTTTGATGTAAAAAGTGCAGGCGGATTCTATTGACAATACTTTCCCAAATTCGAATGACATTCTCTAAGCCAGAAGACTGAACGATCAGTCCATGTAACTGAATATCTAACTCAATAAATGTTAATAAATCCTCATAAAAAATGGCTTTTTTCATCTCTTCTAGAATAGCTCTAAACTGAGTTTTCGTTTTTTCTCCCCAAACTGAAAAGCCTTTTTTTAGCGCAAATATTTCAATTTGCAGCCGCATTGGAATTAGGATTTCGAGGACTTCTTCTTGGGTAATGGTCGTCACTCTCGTGTCTTTGTAGGGTTCAGAAATCAGTAAGCCTTCTTGCTCTAACAGCAACACCGCCTCTCTTACCGAGGTTCGACTAACCCCTAAGCTTTGTGATACCTGAAGTTCGGTGATTTTTTCTCCCTGCTCTAACTTGCCTTCAAAAATCATTTTTTTGATTTCTTCTGCGATTTGCTGTTTTAACGAGCTTTTGGAAAATTTACCAGACATAAAAATTCATCCATTGCTTAATTATTATTTTTTAACTTTGTCTAATTATCGACAATCCATTTTTATAAATTATACTAAGTGGCTTTATTTGTAAAGAATTTCCTGAACTATTGGATTAAATTAGCTCTAGATTGTGAAAAAGCAATGGAGATATCTTTAGATGCTACATATCAAAGATACAGTAATGCGCATGAGTTCTAATCAGAAGAAAACCGGTCGCTCGGAATAGAACTTAAATAGTTCTATTCCGAGCGACCGGTTTTGATTGAGGGTGATGTGAATAGGTCTTTACTGTTAACTTTTGACAAGTTTTTAGAAGTATTATTCTATATCAGAGTGATCTAAAGCATATAACTTGCTAGGAGCCCAGTTAGGAAAGCTATCTTTATCGACTAAAACAGCATGAAAGTTTTTGTAGAAGGTTGCAGTGCTCATAAAGTGAATACTCATGTTTTTTTCCATTTCAAGATATTTATTAAGCGACTTGCTTATAACATTTATTAGTTTTTGCAACATTACTTTAAGAAAGGTAGGTGATTTTAAAAAAAGGTTAGTTACTTCTTGATATGCCCATCCACCCCTCTGAGAGCGTCACTTTGAAAAGGTTCTATTATTTCTTCTACCGTTTTATACTGAAAGTGACGATCTATCTCTTTTTGAACAATACTTTTTTAGCCATATAAATAAAAAAAAGGCTTTCTACATAAAGAAAGCCCTATTTTTGTTTAATCAAATAACTACTAATATGTAAAAATGGAAATTTCTGAAATTAAGTTTTACTTCATCTACCGCTCAATCACTTTTTCATCGATCATTTCAGTAAGCAGTTGCGTTACTGTTTTACGACTATCAAGCGCATGCTTTTTCAGCTTAATATACATCTCTTCATCAAGATTAAAGTTCACCCGCACGGTCTTTGTAGGACGGTCGGTAACATCTGATAAGCTCAATTCACTATCTACTTTCTTACTCGGTCGACCCGCAGCCAAACTCATACCCTACTCCTCAATAAAAAATGTTTTAATTTCAT
Organism: Psychrobacter urativorans; assembly: GCF_001298525.1. Lineage (NCBI taxonomy): Bacteria > Pseudomonadati > Pseudomonadota > Gammaproteobacteria > Moraxellales > Moraxellaceae > Psychrobacter > Psychrobacter urativorans. The sequence continues at coordinate 4,920 of NZ_CP012711.1, read as the reverse complement.
TAACCAATGCCGTCATTTCTTGTATTGCATTGCTGTTAGGCGACTCGGTATCAAAAACGGTTTTGCCAATGGCAGCGCTGTTAGGATAAGCAACACGCTGCATGATTCTGGTATCCAAAACTGGTAGACCGTAATCTAGTAATGCCGTCGCTACCTCTTTACCAATATTGGTATTTTGAATAGCGCGCGATACTACAAAAGCGGCTTTTAACTGACCATCCATTACTTCAATGCGCTGCTGTACCAAATCTACCAAATCACTGGTTGCCCAAATATCATACGGGCTTGGTTGTACGGGAATCAATATAAAGTCAGCCGCTTTAATAGCAGAGATAGCAAGGCTAGTCGCTTGCGGTGAGCCATCAATCACCACATAATCTTTATCAGACACGCTTTTTAAATCTTTATCTAGCGTTGGACGATCAAGACCAATGACTGGCACCGGATTATCCTCATCAACCGCGCGCCAATCGCGCGCACTGCCCTGCTTATCGCTATCCACCAGTAATACGCTGTGTCCCTGCAATTGCAAACCACGGGCAATCTGAGTGGCAATAGTGGTCTTACCACTACCACCCTTTTGATTCAATACTGCGATGACTTTCATAGGAGATTATCCGTTTTGAGTATTTGAGTATTTGAGTATTTGAGTATTTGAGTATTTGAGTATTTGAGTATTTGAGTATACTGTAAAAAATAGCATTTATTAAGTAAAAACAGTGACATAGTGAATAAAATTACAAACTAACTAATGATAATATCTACTTATTTTGACTTAAAATAATCATCAAATGGTCGTTTAGAAAACTCTTTTGGACGCTCTGCTATCAGTTGTTCCGCTCTTGCCCAAAACGCTTCGTTACTTTCTCTGGCTTCGACTGACAATAAGCGGTGATCATTATAGTCTGCAGTGAATTGTGAGGAGCGAACGATACGTCTGATTTTATCTAAAGACAATGCGCCCTTATCATCTGTTAGTAAGAGGGCTCCTTTTTTATAGAATGCAAACGTAACGCTTCGATGTTCTCGTTTAACCTTTCGATAGGAAACGGTGACGTTGTAATTAGTGTTTTCGTTAATCTGCTCTACGGCTGTATTTAATACACGATCACGTAAGTTACTAAACTGTCGATATTTGTCCTCAACGCCCATCATATATCGAAAATCATCTAACTCTAAAGTTTCACTCCATCTGTTTTGCCCTTGCCAACACACAATCATTTCATACAATCTTACCGCGTAAACGCTAGTTAACTCTACCGTATCTGCGAGTCTGTATCGGGTGAAATTATTCTTAAGCTGAGTTAGATAAGGCAATATATCTTCAGCGAACCTAAGAGTCACTTGTGCATCATTGGGCTGAAATTTAACACTAGATACAAATCGCGTGCGTAGCGTCTCATCATTATCTAACTTTATCGTCACCTCTCTCTCAAAAAGATGGTCAGCGGCTTTTTTCAAATCTCTATAAGCATTACGCTCAGTAGAACCTCGATAAAATAAACCTTTAATCTGTTCAACAGTAACGATGAACCGACTTTCAATAGAAACAATCGGTGCGTCTGGTAGCGAGTTTATTTGACTGACACACGCCAATAATAAATTTTGCTCGTGACGAGTTAACGCATAGCTAGCGACTACTAAATCATTTGATTTAGCGACCAGATTGTTTTCCATATGAGATTCTCTCTGCCCAAATTAGGAGATATATTATAACGAATAAAATCAGTTATCAACCATATAAAAAAACATGTTTGATATTTTGTGTGTTCTCGCGTCATTTTGTGTGTTCTCGCGTCATTTTGTGTGTTCTCGCGTCATTTTGTGTGTTCTCGCGTCATTTTGTGTGTTCTCGGCTTGTAACCCTTTGATTTTAAAAAGGAAAAAGTGCTCTAAACAAGAGTAAACAAGGTTAAACACGATTAAATAAAAACCTTTTAATAAAAAATCAATTTTTTCTGTGGATAACTTAATAAAGATGGAAAAATAATAGAGTTTCACCCTCTACATTTTTATAGTTTAAATATGAAGGGAAAATAGATTAAGCAACATTAATAATTACAAAAATTAAAATCATTGTATTGAGGTCTTTAAGGTAAGCAATGGTCATGATCAGACCTTTACTGTTACCATATGTCATCTTTGTGCTGCCCGTCCACCACTTTGCAGCCAACCATCACTTATCACCCACATTGAGACCACCGATTATGGCAAAACCTGCCGTCAATAAAAATGACACTACTAAAGACGTGCGCTTTGAAGAAGCCCTTTAGTATACTGCCAATAAGCTGCGTGGTAGTGTCGAATCTTCTGAATATAAGCGTATTGTCCTCAGCTTAATTTTCCTAAAATTCATCAGTGATACCTTTGAGGCACAGCGCCAAAAGCTAATTGCCACGGGTCATGAAAAACACATCGACATGGTCGCCGCTTATACCAAAGATAATGTGTTCTATTTGCCAGAGGACAGCCGTTGGGACTTTATCCAGCAACACGCCAAGCAAGAAGACATTGCCCTAAAAATTGATACGGCACTCAGCACCATTGAGAAAACCAATAAAGCCCTAAAAGGCGCATTGCCGGACAATTACTTCTCACGTCTGGGCTTAGATAGCAGTAAATTGTCAGCGCTGATTGATGTGGTCAATAACATTGATAGCATTGGTAATCCTGAGGAAGACACTGTTGGACGCGTCTATGAATATTTCTTAGGTAAATTTGCGGCAAGTGAAGGCAAAGGCGGTGGCGAGTTCTACACGCCAAAATCAGTGGTCAATCTGATCGCTGAGATGATTGAACCCTATCAAGGTAAGATTTATGACCCCTGTTGCGGCTCAGGCGGTATGTTTGTGCAGTCGGTGAAGTTTATCGAAAGTCACCACGGCAACACCAAAGACGTGTCTATCTATGGGCAAGAGTACACCAGTACCACTTATAAATTGGCGAAGATGAACCTTGCCATTCGCGGTATCTCAAGTAATTTGGGCGATGTGGCGGCCAATACCTTTTTAAAAGACCAACACGAAACCCTCAAAGCCGACTTCATCATGGCCAATCCACCCTTTAACCAAAAGGACTGGCGCGCGCCTGACGAGCTGGTCGATGACCCTCGTTGGGCAGGCTACACCACGCCGCCCACGGGCAACGCCAACTATGCGTGGATATTGCACATGATATCCAAGCTGTCCGAACACGGGACTGCTGGTTTCGTACTCGCAAACGGCTCCATGTCGACCACCAGTGGTGAGGGCGAAATCCGTCAACAAATCATCGAAAACGACCTCGTCGATTGCATGATTGCGCTACCGGGTCAGCTGTTTTATACCACTCAAATTCCGGTGTGCTTATGGTTTATCAGCCGTGACAAACAAGCCACCTCTGCCCATAGCCAAGCCCGTGGACTGCGTAATCGTAGCGGTGAGACGTTATTCATTGATGCGCCTAACATCGGCAGTATGATTAGCCGCACTCATAAAGAGCTGTCCGTTGATGATATTGCAGGCATTGCCAACACTTATCACGCATGGCGCGGTGAAGCGGAAGCAGGCGGTTATGAAGCCTATGAAGACGAAGCAGGCTATTGCAAATCAGCAAGTATTGCTGATATCAAAGCCAATGACTACGTGCTGACACCGGGGCGTTATGTGGGCGCAGCGGCGATTGAGGATGACGGCATCCCGTTTGAGACCAAAATGGCGGAACTGAGCCAAACGCTATACGCACAAATGCAAGCGTCTGAGCAGCTCGATGCGGTGATTCGTCAGAATTTGGAGGGGTTGGGTTATGGCGAGTGAGTATAAGAGTCTTACAATTGGTGAAACTTGTCATGTCACAGATGGGGCGCACTCTAAAGTAAAACGTCAAGAAGATGGTATTTTATATTTAACTTCCAAAAATATAAAAGTGGGTACACTTATCCTTAGATAAGGTAGATTATATCAGTGAAGCTGATTATGAAAAATTATTTTCAACTGAATCTAAGGCTCAACGTAGACCACGGGATGGAGATATCCTGATAGGTATAATTGGTACATTTGGAAATGCTTATAGATATAAAAAAGGCGATATATTTGGAATTTCTAGCTCTATAGCAATTATTTGTCCAGACATAGAGATTCTGGATTCTGATTTTCTTTATTATGTTGTTACAGGTGATGTATTTAAAGCAATACATTTAGCCTATAAATCAGGTTCAGTGCAAGGTTATACAAATATACCTACAATCAAAGAGCTTCCATTACTAATCCCACCGCTCCCAAAACAAAAAGCCATTGCCCATATTCTTGGCTCGTTAGATGACAAAATTGAGCTTAACCGCCAAATGAACGAGACACTAGAAGCGATGGCGCAAGCGTTGTTTAAAAGTTGGTTTGTGGATTTTGATCCTGTGCTTGATAATGCGCTCGCAGCAGGAAATCCCATACCTGACGAATTATCAGCACGTGACGAACAACGTCAAGCCATACCAAAAACTGACACCAACAATCACGCCATTCGAGCATTATTCCCTGATGCGTTTGAGTTTACGGAAGAAATGGGCTGGATTCTGGAGGGTTGGAATATAACAAAAGTATTGGATGTATCAGAGAAACTAACTAAAGGAACCACTCCTAGCAAAGCTGATTTATCCAAAGCCAAAGACGAAGCAATTATCCCATTTTTGAAAGTGATGAATATCGATAATAATGGATTTATTAAAGCAGAAAGACTGGAGAATATCCCAAAGAGTATTCACGAAGGTTCGCTTAAAAGGTCTATTGTAAGAGAAGATGACGTTTTATTCTCTATTGCTTGAACGATTGGTCGAACTTCGATTATTCCAAAAAAACTAGATAATTCTAATATTAATCAAGCTGTTGCATTTATCAGACTAAAAGATTCTAGAAAATCTAATTTTTTACTGCAACTATTGAAGTTTGA
>NZ_CP012710.1 GCF_001298525.1 Psychrobacter urativorans | reverse complement strand
TCGTGTATTAATGGTTTGACTCTTTCTAAGAGTCAAACCATTAATACAATAATAAACGTTAAGCGAAGTTTATTATCATATTTAATCTAACGTTCTATACCCTGATTCTTGCTCTTATCTTGGTTTTGTTCTCTTGTCCGTTCTGCTTGTCTTTGATAGCCTTCGCTGCGCTCCATATCCTGTATGGCGTTTGTGATTTCAACCGCATTGGCATAATCCTTGTATCTGCTTGGGTCTTTCTTATGTATTTCTCGCTGTGCAAGAGATTTGTAAGGCTGTACCTCATTCATGTCGCTATAGGCATAGTGAGCAAATAGCGGTTTGGCTCTTTGGTTAGGCGGTGTTGCCTTCTCGTATAACTCTACCGCTTTACTGCTAATGTCTGCGCTGTATTGGCTTATGGTGTTACTGGCAATATCTTTTACCTTCTGCCGTTGTTCTTTGCTTAGCCTTTCAACATACTCTTTAGCTGTCTTAGGGCGTGCTTGCTCTGCCTCCGCAGCTTGTGCTTTGGCTCGGGATTTTTCATCTTTTAAATCTTGTTGTTGCTGGGCTTCTAGCTTTAATCGGCGTGCTACCTCCTGTTTTTCTTGCTGTAATGCTTGCGCTTCAAGCTCCGCTTCTTTCTTAGCTTCCTGCTGTGCTTGAGCTTGACGCTCTGCTTCGTGCTTTTGCGCTAACTGGTTCTTGATTTCATCCTCTAAGTTATCATCATAAAATTCCATCCAAACATCCAGTTCAGCCATAAAATCATCATTTTTTGCTGCTAGCAATTCTCTGTATGCTTCCTTGATTTCAGGCTGTTTGAGCTGTGCCATTGTTAGATTTAGCGGCTCTCTCTGTATGCCTTGCTCTTTCAAAGACTTCATACTGATACGCTCCGAGTGAAATCCTCGCTCCAAGTGGGCGTTACAGATTTTCTCCCATCGGTCACGCATCGCTTTTAGTTCCTCTTTGCGCTCTGCTGACATCTTAGGCGTATTCGCTTTTTTCGCTCCGCCTTTTTCGGGATTTTTGCTGTTGTAGCGTTTAAAATATTGGTCAGGGTCGCGCTCAATGCCGTCTATGGTGCGTTCACTAAACATGATATGAGCATGGGGCTGTTCGTCACCGTCTAAGGCTGGTGGGTTGTGAATGGCATATTGATAGGCGTGTTTTCCGCCTATTTCTTGGGCTATCCAGTCTTCTATTAGCTCGTGGCGTTCATTTACGTATAACTCTCTAGGCAAGGTTATAACGTGTTCACGGTAGGTACTGCCGTTTTTTCTTTCGTGTTCATCTGCCATTTGCCAAAAATAGTTAGGATTATGCTCTGCCCATTTCGGCATATTGCCATGACCTCTATACTCTAATTCTTCCTTACCTTTATAATTTAGGTCTTCCTTATCTTTCATTAATTTGGCATATTTTCCTTCTCTAGCGATATATTTAGCGTGAGGACTTGCCTTGCCTTTTTTGCCAATTCCTACACTCAATCTACCGATTGCCATCACTTCACCTCTTGTCTTTTTTTGGGGTTGTTAGGGGATCGCCCCTGACTGGGGATTTCAAAGGGGTTAGACCCTTGACACGGAGTTTCTATTTTATGCAGCGAAGCGGAATAAAATAGAAACTACTAACCGTGCCTTATTTCCTCAACAAGGCTACAAACTATCTAGACTATGAAACCATTTGTCCTAATGATAAACTCAACCCAACCTCAAAACAACCAACTAAAAAGGATTGAGTATGGCTAGTATAAATGAAGATTATCTCGATGATTTAGTGAAAAGGTTTAAGGGATTTAAGTCACCCAATGATACACAAAAACTTATAATTCTACTGGGTGAAAAAGACAATAGAAGTAGTGACGATAATCGCAAAACTATCAGTGTTACTCAATGCTGAGAAAAAGGCAGACCAACTGGTAAAAGCTAGGGGTGATGCTAGACGATTAATTGATGCTGAAAAATCAAAGGCTCGTAAAACTCAATCAAGATGTAAGATTATTCTACAAAGTGCTTTTGAAAAAAATGGCAGCAGAAAATCACGAAAGCAAACGTGCTTTAAGTGAATTGACACGAAAGGCTCTTGATGAAAATTATGTATCAGATAGAGATAAAGACATAATTATCGAATATATAAATTCAAAATAATTCAAAACGCATAGGATTAGATATAAGACGCTTAATTTTAGTTTTTAGTACTAGGGTAGCGAAATAATGTTTTAAGGGTACTGAGAAGGATATTCTAGCGTTTAATAATGACACTAGTAACCTAGATGTAAACATATCTTTTAAGTTGAATAAATAAAACTACTTTTACAATCTTTTCCATTTTGTCCTTAGAAACCTCTTTTTAGCTGCATATATCTGGGTTTTTTTCTCTTTTTTTTTAAAATAAAAAAACAACTTTTCTTTTTAATTGTTTTTAAACGTTTTTAAAGAGTTTTTAGCTTCTCTGTGAGCCTTACTAGTCATAGCTTACAGAGAATAGAAAGGGACGTATTGATGTGGAGAAAGGGACGTATTGATGTGGAGAAAGGGACGTATTGATGTGGAGAAAGGGACGTATTGATGTGGAGAAAGGGACAGTGTATAATTAGTCCCTAACTTGGTTTATTTTGAGGTTATTATGGGTTACGAACAGTCAGATGAAAAGGCATTGGTCACGCTCAATAACGATATGATTAGAGCGTCTTATAAATTATCAGTGAATGAGATACGGTTAATTTTGATTGCTATTGCTCAAATGCCGAAAGGGGAGAAAGATAAAGAGTCTGCGCCACTTGATCCAATGAAGCCTTATTACATTACCAAGGCGGATTTTATTAGATTAGGTGTAGAGCCTAACAACGTGGCTAGGGAAATTCGTTCCGCTTGTAGTGATCTATTAGATAGAAAAATTTTTATTGATACGCCTATCGGTGTGCTTGGTACTCATTGGGTACATAATATATTGCATTTCAAAACCGATGTTTTTGAAGAATTGAAGAAAAAATATCCTAACTCAAAATATGATGATGATTTTATACGACAGTTAAGAAAGCATAATTTGTTAGATAGCTTACCTATGATTGCTAAGTCAGATGACAACATCATGGCTAGAATAATTTTTCATGCTGATATTATTCCGTATATTAGCGAGTTGCGACAGCATTTCACTCAACTGAAACTTGATGAAATGGCGGGTTTTAGCAGTTTTTATAGTTTTAGAGTTTACATTATGATGATGCAATGGCGTGACACTGGGCTTGTTGTATCTACCCTTGCCGCTTTTAGAGAAATGCTTGATTTAACCGATAAATATGAAGCAGTAAAAGATCTTAGAAAGCGTGTACTAGACGTTGCGATTGATGAGATTAATGAAAAATCACTCTATACAGCTAGTTATGATTTGACAGATAAAAACGGTAAATCGGGCAGAGGTTTTAAACTCACGCATCTAAAAATTAAATTTAAGCCAAAAGCGAAAATTATCAAAAACAAAGCTAAAGATAAAACCGAACGTGACGCTAATACAGCAGATATGTTTACGGTTGAAGGTCTAAATGATAACCAGCTAGGACGGATTGCTCGCAACCCTCAGTTTATTACTGACTATAATCACATGGTCAGTCCTACTAGCCCAGCTGGACAGTCGCAGCAAGGGTGGGAGTTTGAAATGATTAATCGACTAAAAAAGGACGCATCACAGTTTAAGAAGCGTCCAGTTAGGGATTATCTAGATTATTGAGGCTAGCTCAGCAGTCTGTTTTGAGTGGGTTGTTAGCTCAAATAGGGGTCTGATTACCTAATCTTGTTGAGGCATATAATACATATAAATAATTCTATGATAAGTTTTTGCACATATGAGGTGTTAGCCGCTAAAGGCTTGCAAACAAATGGAGACAGGCGAAATGCCGATTTTAAACTGGTTGAATAAAGAAGAAGCTGTCACTACTGCACGAGACTGCCCCTACCGTTTACTAGAGCAAGTACCTGCTCTATCATACGGAGAAACATATACAGATAACATGCTAATTCAAGGTGATAACTTAGAAGCGTTAAAAGCTCTCATACCTACTCATGCGGGACGTGTGAAATGCATCTTTATTGATCCGCCTTACAATACTAAAAGCGCCTTTGAACATTACGATGATAACCTTGAGCACAGCAAATGGTTATCCATGATGTACCCACGTTTAGAGTTATTGCATAAGCTACTAGCAGAAGATGGTTCTATTTGGATTACTTTAAATGATAATGAAGCTCACTACTTTAAAGTGATGATGGACGAAATATTTGGTCGTTCAAATTTTGTGGCTAATTTTATTTGGCAAAAAAAGTTTTCTCCACAAAATGATGCAAAATATGTAAGTGATATGCATGATCATATGTTTTGTTATGCAAAACATAAATCAGATTTCAAAATCAAAAAATGGGTTGATATAAACAAGAAGGACAGGGCAAAAAACTTAGATAATGATTCACGTGGAGATTGGAATTCAGTAGATTACACGTGCAATAAAAACAAAGTAGAACGCCCAAATTTATACTATGGGATTATTCAGCCAAACACAGGCGAAACTATCTATCCAAAAGAGACTGCCGTATGGCGTTACTCCCAAGAAACTCATAATTCTAATGTAGAAAACGATTTAGTTTATTGGGGTAAAACTGGTAAAAACAAAGTTCCAAGATTTAAGAAGTTTAAGTCTGAGGAGAAACAGGAAGACGAAGGTAGTGTCCCTATATCTATTCTTTTTCATACAGAGGTAGGAAACACGCAAGAAGCAAAAAAAGAATGTATCTTATTCAACGCTAGGGATCCATTTTCAACACCAAAACCAGAGAGGTTACTTCAAAGAGTGATTCATTTATCCTCTAATGAAGGAGATATAGTGCTTGATTCTTTTCTAGGTTCTGCAACTACTGCTGCCGTAGCTCAAAAAATGAATCGTAAGTTTATAGGCGTTGAACTAGGTGAGCAGGCTGTCACACATTGTCAACCACGATTAAGACAGGTTGTTGATGGTGAAAAAGGTGGGGTTTCTAAAGCGGTAGATTGGAAAGGTGGTGGTGGCTTTGAGTTTTATCGCCTAGGTGAAATCATATTTAATGAAACTGGCTCCTTAAATAAGGATATTAGCTTTCATTCTCTTGCGGCACATATTTGGTATGGCGAGACCAAAACATCCTTAAAGCAACAAGTTAAATCGCCCTTACTAGGCGTATATAACGATGTTGCCTACTACTTACTATATAACGGTATTCTTGGCGATAAGCGTCCTGATGGCGGTAATGTCTTAACATCTAAGGTTCTAGCGATGTTGCCAAAGCATCCTTTAGAGCCTAAAAATGGTAAAAAAGTGATATACGGTGAGACTAGTCGTATGGGAACTGCACGTTTGAAAAGTGAAAATATTATTTTTAAGCAAATACCATATGATGTTAAAGGGAAATAATAATGTTTGAGTTAAAAAAATATCAGACAGAAGCAATAAAAAAATTGAGTGATTTTTTTAAAGATTGTCGTGACAGTCAAGATATAAAATCTGCATTTAGCAGGTCTATTAGTGATAGTTATTTTCCTGAAAGACTTTATCGTTCCTACCAGTTCGATGGCGTGCCTTATGTCTGTGTGCGTATTCCTACAGGCGGTGGCAAAACCATTCTAGGAGCATATACAGTCTCTACTATTGCCAAGGATTACTTATCTCAAGACTACCCTATTACTCTATGGTTAGTGCCTACCACCACTATTCAGCAGCAAACAGTAGCAGCCTTAAAAAGCAATTCTGACTATACTGATCATCTGAATAAAGCGTTCAATAATCATGTCAGTATTTATGATATTGATGATGTGAATCAGATTCGCTCACAAGATATTGGAAACAAAGCGATTATAGTGGTTTCTACTTTAGCCAATCTGAGAGTGACAAAAACAACGGATCGGAAAGTTTATCAATACCATGAAAATTTTGAGCCTCACTTTGCCAAATTGTCTCAAAATCATCCAGTTTTTGAGCAGTTAGAGCGAGTCACAGAGGGCGATCTGTCTGAAAATGGTCTAAATGCAAGAGATTTAGGTAAGATTAAATACTCGTTTGCAAACTTGCTGGCTCTTTATAATCCATTAGTAATCGTAGATGAAGCCCACAATGCAAGAACTACATTAACTTTTGAGACATTAAAACGTATTCATCCAGCAGCTATTGTTGAGTTTACCGCCACACCAAACACCACTACTACCAATGGTAGTAATATTATCTTTCACGTTTCTGCTGCAAGGTTGAAATCAGAAGATATGATTAAACTGCCTATCATTTTGACTGAGCATAGTAACGGTTGGGAGGATGCGGTAAGGGATGCAGTTTTAACAAGAGACCGTTTAGCAATAAAGGCTCAACAGGATACTGATTATATCCGTCCTATAGTTTTGCTACAGGCTGAGAATAAAGGCGGTAAGGTCACTGTTGAGACGCTTAAGCAGTGTTTGATTGAGCAGCATAAAATTAATGAAAGCAGAATTGCGATAGCAACAGGCACGCAAAGAGAACTTGATGGTTTAGATCTTTTTCAACCTGACTGCCCTATCGAGTTTATTATAACGATGGAGGCTTTGAAAGAAGGTTGGGATTGCTCATTTGCCTACGTGTTTTGCTCAGTTAAGAAGGTATCTTCTAGCAAAGATGCAGAACAGTTACTAGGTCGCGTTTTACGTATGCCATACGCTAAGCGTAGGGTGATTGAGGATTTGAATAGAGCCTATGCGCATATAGCAACTGAAAGCTTAGCCCAAGCCGCTAAACAACTCACTGATAACCTGATTTCTATGGGTTTTGAAGAGATGGAAGCTGCATCGTTTATACGTCAACAAGATGCTAATCAAGCTGAATTGTTCGGTGAGAGTGATAATGCAGTTACACCACAACCAACTTCAATAAACTTAATGTTAGAGATAAAAGATACGGTGGATACCACTGTATTAACAGAACAAGACCGAAGTAGTATAAGAATATCTGATGTTAATGGTCGCCAAGTGGTTACCATTACTGGAAAAATCTCAGAAAATCTTAAAAAAGAAATTGCTAAAGTATCAGTAGAGCCTACACAGTCCATCGAAAGGTCAGTCAGTATTCACAATCAAAGTGTTCATGCTGCACTATCGCCTTCTGAAAACGGTGCTAAGTTTGCAGTAATACCAAGGCTATGTGTGATGAGCCAAGGTATGCTTGAATTGGCTGAAAAAGAAGTGTTCCTAGATGCTTTTGAGTGGAATTTGCTAGATTACCCAGCTAAAATTGATTATAAGCCTACAGAACAGACTAAAAGCTTTATAGTAGACTTGCCTGATAAAAAAGTTAAATATAGAGAGCTTAGTAAAGACCAAACTTTCAATCTTAACTTAGCTAATACAGATATAACGCAAGAAGATTTAATCAGATGGCTTGATCAGGAATGTCGCCAAAGCGATGTAACCCAGAGTATCATGATAGGATTCTTATCTAATATTATTAACCATCTGCTCCAAAGACCTGAAATCACACTGACAACGCTAGTAAGAAATAAGTACCCCTTATCCAATGCGATTACTGCGCTAGTGTCTAAGTACAGAGAACAAGCTGCTGCTAGTGGTTATCAGCAAACATTATTTGCAAATGATTCTAAAGTCTTAACTACTTATGACTTTAGCTATGAGTTTAAGGCTGATAATTACCCAATTAGTGCTAATTATTACACTGGTAGCTTTGATTTTCAGAGGCATTTCTATCCTCAAATTGAAGATATGAAAGCTTGGGGTGAGGAGTTTGACTGCGCACAGACTATAGATTCAATGGAAGAGGTTAAGCACTGGGTTAGAAATCTAGTTAGGCGTAATGAAGCCTCTTTTAGCTTACCTCTAGCACATGGAAACTTCTATCCCGACTTCATTGTTGAGATGATGGATGGGCGAATTCTTATTGTAGAGTACAAAGGTGGAGACTCTAAAACCAATCAAGATTCTGCTGAAAAACGTCTAGTAGGTGATCTTTGGGCTAAGCATAGTCAAGGTAAATGCTTATTCTTAATGGCTGTTAAGCAGGACGATTTTGGACAAAATGTTAAGCAGCAAATACTAAACATCATTAGCTAAGTGAATATCCTAAATTTCGTGTATTAATGGTTTGACTCTTTCTAAGAGTCAAACCATTAATACAATAATAAACGTTAAGCGAAGTTTATTATCATATTTAATCTAACGTTCTATACCCTGATTCTTGCTCTTATCTTGGTTTTGTTCTCTTGTCCGTTCTGCTTGTCTTTGATAGCCTTCGCTGCGCTCCATATCCTGTATGGCGTTTGTGATTTCAACCGCATTGGCATAATCCTTGTATCTGCTTGGGTCTTTCTTATGTATTTCTCGCTGTGCAAGAGATTTGTAAGGCTGTACCTCATTCATGTCGCTATAGGCATAGTGAGCAAATAGCGGTTTGGCTCTTTGGTTAGGCGGTGTTGCCTTCTCGTATAACTCTACCGCTTTACTGCTAATGTCTGCGCTGTATTGGCTTATGGTGTTACTGGCAATATCTTTTACCTTCTGCCGTTGTTCTTTGCTTAGCCTTTCAACATACTCTTTAGCTGTCTTAGGGCGTGCTTGCTCTGCCTCCGCAGCTTGTGCTTTGGCTCGGGATTTTTCATCTTTTAAATCTTGTTGTTGCTGGGCTTCTAGCTTTAATCGGCGTGCTACCTCCTGTTTTTCTTGCTGTAATGCTTGCGCTTCAAGCTCCGCTTCTTTCTTAGCTTCCTGCTGTGCTTGAGCTTGACGCTCTGCTTCGTGCTTTTGCGCTAACTGGTTCTTGATTTCATCCTCTAAGTTATCATCATAAAATTCCATCCAAACATCCAGTTCAGCCATAAAATCATCATTTTTTGCTGCTAGCAATTCTCTGTATGCTTCCTTGATTTCAGGCTGTTTGAGCTGTGCCATTGTTAGATTTAGCGGCTCTCTCTGTATGCCTTGCTCTTTCAAAGACTTCATACTGATACGCTCCGAGTGAAATCCTCGCTCCAAGTGGGCGTTACAGATTTTCTCCCATCGGTCACGCATCGCTTTTAGTTCCTCTTTGCGCTCTGCTGACATCTTAGGCGTATTCGCTTTTTTCGCTCCGCCTTTTTCGGGATTTTTGCTGTTGTAGCGTTTAAAATATTGGTCAGGGTCGCGCTCAATGCCGTCTATGGTGCGTTCACTAAACATGATATGAGCATGGGGCTGTTCGTCACCGTCTAAGGCTGGTGGGTTGTGAATGGCATATTGATAGGCGTGTTTTCCGCCTATTTCTTGGGCTATCCAGTCTTCTATTAGCTCGTGGCGTTCATTTACGTATAACTCTCTAGGCAAGGTTATAACGTGTTCACGGTAGGTACTGCCGTTTTTTCTTTCGTGTTCATCTGCCATTTGCCAAAAATAGTTAGGATTATGCTCTGCCCATTTCGGCATATTGCCATGACCTCTATACTCTAATTCTTCCTTACCTTTATAATTTAGGTCTTCCTTATCTTTCATTAATTTGGCATATTTTCCTTCTCTAGCGATATATTTAGCGTGAGGACTTGCCTTGCCTTTTTTGCCAATTCCTACACTCAATCTACCGATTGCCATCACTTCACCTCTTGTCTTTTTTTGGGGTTGTTAGGGGATCGCCCCTGACTGGGGATTTCAAAGGGGTTAGACCCTTGACACGGAGTTTCTATTTTATGCAGCGAAGCGGAATAAAATAGAAACTACTAACCGTGCCTTATTTCCTCAACAAGGCTACAAACTATCTAGACTATGAAACCATTTGTCCTAATGATAAACTCAACCCAACCTCAAAACAACCAACTAAAAAGGATTGAGTATGGCTAGTATAAATGAAGATTATCTCGATGATTTAGTGAAAAGGTTTAAGGGATTTAAGTCACCCAATGATACACAAAAACTTATAATTCTACTGGGTGAAAAAGACAATAGAAGTAGTGACGATAATCGCAAACTATCAGTGTTACTCAATGCTGAGAAAAAGGCAGACCAACTGGTAAAAGCTAGGGGTGATGCTAGACGATTAATTGATGCTGAAAAATCAAAGGCTCGTAAAACTCAATCAAGATGTAAGATTATTCTACAAAGTGCTTTTGAAAAAATGGCAGCAGAAAATCACGAAAGCAAACGTGCTTTAAGTGAATTGACACGAAAGGCTCTTGATGAAAATTATGTATCAGATAGAGATAAAGACATAATTATCGAATATATAAATTCAAAATAATTCAAAACGCATAGGATTAGATATAAGACGCTTAATTTTAGTTTTTAGTACTAGGGTAGCGAAATAATGTTTTAAGGGTACTGAGAAGGATATTCTAGCGTTTAATAATGACACTAGTAACCTAGATGTAAACATATCTTTTAAGTTGAATAAATAAAACTACTTTTACAATCTTTTCATTTTGTCCTTAGAAACCTCTTTTTAGCTGCATATATCTGGGTTTTTTCTCTTTTTTTTTAAAATAAAAAAACAACTTTTCTTTTTAATTGTTTTTAAACGTTTTTAAAGAGTTTTTAGCTTCTCTGTGAGCCTTACTAGTCATAGCTTACAGAGAATAGAAAGGGACGTATTGATGTGGAGAAAGGGACGTATTGATGTGGAGAAAGGGACGTATTGATGTGGAGAAAGGGACGTATTGATGTGGAGAAAGGGACAGTGTATAATTAGTCCCTAACTTGGTTTATTTTGAGGTTATTATGGGTTACGAACAGTCAGATGAAAAGGCATTGGTCACGCTCAATAACGATATGATTAGAGCGTCTTATAAATTATCAGTGAATGAGATACGGTTAATTTTGATTGCTATTGCTCAAATGCCGAAAGGGGAGAAAGATAAAGAGTCTGCGCCACTTGATCCAATGAAGCCTTATTACATTACCAAGGCGGATTTTATTAGATTAGGTGTAGAGCCTAACAACGTGGCTAGGGAAATTCGTTCCGCTTGTAGTGATCTATTAGATAGAAAAATTTTTATTGATACGCCTATCGGTGTGCTTGGTACTCATTGGGTACATAATATATTGCATTTCAAAACCGATGTTTTTGAAGAATTGAAGAAAAAATATCCTAACTCAAAATATGATGATGATTTTATACGACAGTTAAGAAAGCATAATTTGTTAGATAGCTTACCTATGATTGCTAAGTCAGATGACAACATCATGGCTAGAATAATTTTTCATGCTGATATTATTCCGTATATTAGCGAGTTGCGACAGCATTTCACTCAACTGAAACTTGATGAAATGGCGGGTTTTAGCAGTTTTTATAGTTTTAGAGTTTACATTATGATGATGCAATGGCGTGACACTGGGCTTGTTGTATCTACCCTTGCCGCTTTTAGAGAAATGCTTGATTTAACCGATAAATATGAAGCAGTAAAAGATCTTAGAAAGCGTGTACTAGACGTTGCGATTGATGAGATTAATGAAAAATCACTCTATACAGCTAGTTATGATTTGACAGATAAAAACGGTAAATCGGGCAGAGGTTTTAAACTCACGCATCTAAAAATTAAATTTAAGCCAAAAGCGAAAATTATCAAAAACAAAGCTAAAGATAAAACCGAACGTGACGCTAATACAGCAGATATGTTTACGGTTGAAGGTCTAAATGATAACCAGCTAGGACGGATTGCTCGCAACCCTCAGTTTATTACTGACTATAATCACATGGTCAGTCCTACTAGCCCAGCTGGACAGTCGCAGCAAGGGTGGGAGTTTGAAATGATTAATCGACTAAAAAAGGACGCATCACAGTTTAAGAAGCGTCCAGTTAGGGATTATCTAGATTATTGAGGCTAGCTCAGCAGTCTGTTTTGAGTGGGTTGTTAGCTCAAATAGGGGTCTGATTACCTAATCTTGTTGAGGCATATAATACATATAAATAATTCTATGATAAGTTTTTGCACATATGAGGTGTTAGCCGCTAAAGGCTTGCAAACAAATGGAGACAGGCGAAATGCCGATTTTAAACTGGTTGAATAAAGAAGAAGCTGTCACTACTGCACGAGACTGCCCCTACCGTTTACTAGAGCAAGTACCTGCTCTATCATACGGAGAAACATATACAGATAACATGCTAATTCAAGGTGATAACTTAGAAGCGTTAAAAGCTCTCATACCTACTCATGCGGGACGTGTGAAATGCATCTTTATTGATCCGCCTTACAATACTAAAAGCGCCTTTGAACATTACGATGATAACCTTGAGCACAGCAAATGGTTATCCATGATGTACCCACGTTTAGAGTTATTGCATAAGCTACTAGCAGAAGATGGTTCTATTTGGATTACTTTAAATGATAATGAAGCTCACTACTTTAAAGTGATGATGGACGAAATATTTGGTCGTTCAAATTTTGTGGCTAATTTTATTTGGCAAAAAAAGTTTTCTCCACAAAATGATGCAAAATATGTAAGTGATATGCATGATCATATGTTTTGTTATGCAAAACATAAATCAGATTTCAAAATCAAAAAATGGGTTGATATAAACAAGAAGGACAGGGCAAAAAACTTAGATAATGATTCACGTGGAGATTGGAATTCAGTAGATTACACGTGCAATAAAAACAAAGTAGAACGCCCAAATTTATACTATGGGATTATTCAGCCAAACACAGGCGAAACTATCTATCCAAAAGAGACTGCCGTATGGCGTTACTCCCAAGAAACTCATAATTCTAATGTAGAAAACGATTTAGTTTATTGGGGTAAAACTGGTAAAAACAAAGTTCCAAGATTTAAGAAGTTTAAGTCTGAGGAGAAACAGGAAGACGAAGGTAGTGTCCCTATATCTATTCTTTTTCATACAGAGGTAGGAAACACGCAAGAAGCAAAAAAAGAATGTATCTTATTCAACGCTAGGGATCCATTTTCAACACCAAAACCAGAGAGGTTACTTCAAAGAGTGATTCATTTATCCTCTAATGAAGGAGATATAGTGCTTGATTCTTTTCTAGGTTCTGCAACTACTGCTGCCGTAGCTCAAAAAATGAATCGTAAGTTTATAGGCGTTGAACTAGGTGAGCAGGCTGTCACACATTGTCAACCACGATTAAGACAGGTTGTTGATGGTGAAAAAGGTGGGGTTTCTAAAGCGGTAGATTGGAAAGGTGGTGGTGGCTTTGAGTTTTATCGCCTAGGTGAAATCATATTTAATGAAACTGGCTCCTTAAATAAGGATATTAGCTTTCATTCTCTTGCGGCACATATTTGGTATGGCGAGACCAAAACATCCTTAAAGCAACAAGTTAAATCGCCCTTACTAGGCGTATATAACGATGTTGCCTACTACTTACTATATAACGGTATTCTTGGCGATAAGCGTCCTGATGGCGGTAATGTCTTAACATCTAAGGTTCTAGCGATGTTGCCAAAGCATCCTTTAGAGCCTAAAAATGGTAAAAAAGTGATATACGGTGAGACTAGTCGTATGGGAACTGCACGTTTGAAAAGTGAAAATATTATTTTTAAGCAAATACCATATGATGTTAAAGGGAAATAATAATGTTTGAGTTAAAAAAATATCAGACAGAAGCAATAAAAAAATTGAGTGATTTTTTTAAAGATTGTCGTGACAGTCAAGATATAAAATCTGCATTTAGCAGGTCTATTAGTGATAGTTATTTTCCTGAAAGACTTTATCGTTCCTACCAGTTCGATGGCGTGCCTTATGTCTGTGTGCGTATTCCTACAGGCGGTGGCAAAACCATTCTAGGAGCATATACAGTCTCTACTATTGCCAAGGATTACTTATCTCAAGACTACCCTATTACTCTATGGTTAGTGCCTACCACCACTATTCAGCAGCAAACAGTAGCAGCCTTAAAAAGCAATTCTGACTATACTGATCATCTGAATAAAGCGTTCAATAATCATGTCAGTATTTATGATATTGATGATGTGAATCAGATTCGCTCACAAGATATTGGAAACAAAGCGATTATAGTGGTTTCTACTTTAGCCAATCTGAGAGTGACAAAAACAACGGATCGGAAAGTTTATCAATACCATGAAAATTTTGAGCCTCACTTTGCCAAATTGTCTCAAAATCATCCAGTTTTTGAGCAGTTAGAGCGAGTCACAGAGGGCGATCTGTCTGAAAATGGTCTAAATGCAAGAGATTTAGGTAAGATTAAATACTCGTTTGCAAACTTGCTGGCTCTTTATAATCCATTAGTAATCGTAGATGAAGCCCACAATGCAAGAACTACATTAACTTTTGAGACATTAAAACGTATTCATCCAGCAGCTATTGTTGAGTTTACCGCCACACCAAACACCACTACTACCAATGGTAGTAATATTATCTTTCACGTTTCTGCTGCAAGGTTGAAATCAGAAGATATGATTAAACTGCCTATCATTTTGACTGAGCATAGTAACGGTTGGGAGGATGCGGTAAGGGATGCAGTTTTAACAAGAGACCGTTTAGCAATAAAGGCTCAACAGGATACTGATTATATCCGTCCTATAGTTTTGCTACAGGCTGAGAATAAAGGCGGTAAGGTCACTGTTGAGACGCTTAAGCAGTGTTTGATTGAGCAGCATAAAATTAATGAAAGCAGAATTGCGATAGCAACAGGCACGCAAAGAGAACTTGATGGTTTAGATCTTTTTCAACCTGACTGCCCTATCGAGTTTATTATAACGATGGAGGCTTTGAAAGAAGGTTGGGATTGCTCATTTGCCTACGTGTTTTGCTCAGTTAAGAAGGTATCTTCTAGCAAAGATGCAGAACAGTTACTAGGTCGCGTTTTACGTATGCCATACGCTAAGCGTAGGGTGATTGAGGATTTGAATAGAGCCTATGCGCATATAGCAACTGAAAGCTTAGCCCAAGCCGCTAAACAACTCACTGATAACCTGATTTCTATGGGTTTTGAAGAGATGGAAGCTGCATCGTTTATACGTCAACAAGATGCTAATCAAGCTGAATTGTTCGGTGAGAGTGATAATGCAGTTACACCACAACCAACTTCAATAAACTTAATGTTAGAGATAAAAGATACGGTGGATACCACTGTATTAACAGAACAAGACCGAAGTAGTATAAGAATATCTGATGTTAATGGTCGCCAAGTGGTTACCATTACTGGAAAAATCTCAGAAAATCTTAAAAAAGAAATTGCTAAAGTATCAGTAGAGCCTACACAGTCCATCGAAAGGTCAGTCAGTATTCACAATCAAAGTGTTCATGCTGCACTATCGCCTTCTGAAAACGGTGCTAAGTTTGCAGTAATACCAAGGCTATGTGTGATGAGCCAAGGTATGCTTGAATTGGCTGAAAAAGAAGTGTTCCTAGATGCTTTTGAGTGGAATTTGCTAGATTACCCAGCTAAAATTGATTATAAGCCTACAGAACAGACTAAAAGCTTTATAGTAGACTTGCCTGATAAAAAAGTTAAATATAGAGAGCTTAGTAAAGACCAAACTTTCAATCTTAACTTAGCTAATACAGATATAACGCAAGAAGATTTAATCAGATGGCTTGATCAGGAATGTCGCCAAAGCGATGTAACCCAGAGTATCATGATAGGATTCTTATCTAATATTATTAACCATCTGCTCCAAAGACCTGAAATCACACTGACAACGCTAGTAAGAAATAAGTACCCCTTATCCAATGCGATTACTGCGCTAGTGTCTAAGTACAGAGAACAAGCTGCTGCTAGTGGTTATCAGCAAACATTATTTGCAAATGATTCTAAAGTCTTAACTACTTATGACTTTAGCTATGAGTTTAAGGCTGATAATTACCCAATTAGTGCTAATTATTACACTGGTAGCTTTGATTTTCAGAGGCATTTCTATCCTCAAATTGAAGATATGAAAGCTTGGGGTGAGGAGTTTGACTGCGCACAGACTATAGATTCAATGGAAGAGGTTAAGCACTGGGTTAGAAATCTAGTTAGGCGTAATGAAGCCTCTTTTAGCTTACCTCTAGCACATGGAAACTTCTATCCCGACTTCATTGTTGAGATGATGGATGGGCGAATTCTTATTGTAGAGTACAAAGGTGGAGACTCTAAAACCAATCAAGATTCTGCTGAAAAACGTCTAGTAGGTGATCTTTGGGCTAAGCATAGTCAAGGTAAATGCTTATTCTTAATGGCTGTTAAGCAGGACGATTTTGGACAAAATGTTAAGCAGCAAATACTAAACATCATTAGCTAAGTGAATATCCTAAATT
>NZ_CP012709.1 GCF_001298525.1 Psychrobacter urativorans | reverse complement strand
TTTTATCGTGATGCAGGTCTAGCGGACGTACATAGTGAGCTGAACCATTACTTTAATCATCATTTATATCGTCCATTCAATCGTACGCGTGCCCTATCTACGGGAACTTATGCAGTGATTTATAAGGAGGCACTGGTAAGTTTAGGAGGCTGGTCAGGTGCCTCTATTACGGAGGATGCGCAAATGGGCGTGCTGATGCATCGTCAAGGATTGCACAGTCAATTCATACCCGAAGTGATTGCGACGGGATTACTGCCAACCACCTTGTATGATTTAATAACGCAACGCCGTCGCTGGATTTACGGCAATATGCAGGTGCTAAGTACTTATTTTTCTGAGATTACACAACCATTAACGTCTTTCAGCTCTAAGGAAGAAAAGGCTCAGCGATCTAATTATGGGCTGGAAAATAAAAAATTATCCATTCCACGAACGGCTATATCCCGCCTAGGTGAACGCACTGCTTATATGCGAGCGCATTTGTCTCAGCTAAGCGCCTGGGTGAATTTCACAGGGTTTTTTATCGTATTGCATCTCTGTATTATCCTTACTACTTTAGGCGCATTGATAACCGGCGCAGATATTGATTTGCATTCATTACTTACACCTCTATATGCAGTGTATGTAAGCTATACAATTTTTTTAGGTAGACGCCTGTGGGCATACTGCCATGATCGCGCACCTCTTAATCAGCAAGTAAATAAGGATTATATTTTTAGTTTAAGACGTCAGCTCCGTACTTGGGCGTTGCACCTGAATTTCTGGGAGCTTGGCGCATTGTCATGGTTGCCTGTGTTATGGGGTCGAGACAAACCGTTTATTTGTACGCCTAAACAAAAATGTATCCAAACACGGCAATCATTATTTACAGATAACTTAAAGGCCTTGCCTAAATTATTACTGGTACTTAACGTTATAACGGCCGTTCTAGTGGCACCATTCTCGCCGCTATATTCACCTGTATTATTTTCCTGCTCGCTTATTATCTGTTTGTTAAAGCTGTGGTCGGCTCAGGTTATATTTGCTAATTATGCTTATATATCAGAGGGTGTGTCCTTAGCAATAATTAAATTGTCAACGCCTAAAAAGCCAGCGTCTCACTGTCCTGCACTATCAACAACCACACTAATCTCAGAAAATTTAGCCAAAGAGAATAAAGCATTTACTCCTTAAGTCGGCTTGAGAAAAATAAGCTGAGATTATAGAAGTGCTGAACGTCTAGATTCACAACCACATTTTTACTATCTAACTTTTATTGGACACTGTATGCCGCCTCTTACTGCTAAGCAAACGTCACCCCTTATTAATAATTACTATACTACGCCTACTCATAACAAAGATAATGATAACAACGACAGTACGCCTAGGTTGAGGATTGCGGTCATTGCCCATTATTTATATCCGATTGCAGAGCCCTATGCGGGTGGACTTGAAATGATTACCCAGCTGATCTGTGATGAGCTGGTTGACCAAGGACATCAGGTGCTGCTTTACGCGCATCCTGACAGTCAAACCCAAGCTGAGCTCGTGCCTTTGTTATCGCGAATGCAGTTTGATGCGATGGTTTATGATGATGAGCATGAAATGGTAGGGATGTGCCGCGATGAGATGTATCAATATTTGCTATATCAGCAAGCAATGAGCGATATCATTGCTCGCGACCAGCGTGGGGAGATTGATGTGGTGCACAATCATAGTTTGTATCATGTGCCAATGCTCCTTGGTCAGGCGTTTGGCGCACGGTTTTTCACTACTTTTCACACGCCTATCTTTCCGCACCTACGTTTAGCGTTATTAACTCTTAAGCAAGGTACACAGACTCAATTCACCGCTATCAGTCATCACCAACAGCAGTTATTTGCTGAGTTTGTTCCATCGCAAGTGGTCTATAACGGTATTGATGTTCAGTCTTTTAAAAGTAATATTCAAGATATAGCAGAAGAAGTGTATTTTTGGTATGGACGAATTTGTCCGGAAAAGGGCACTCATTTAGCCATGCAGTATTGTAAAGCGGCAGGCAAACGGTTGATTATTGCTGGTCCTAAAAGTAATGAAGCCTATTTTCATCAAGAGATTGGCCCACTACTAGCACAAGATGGAATGGATGATACGCCACTCTTATTCGATTATGTTGGTCATCTTACTAAAGCCCAAATTAATGAATATCTGTGTCAGGCGACCGCCATGTTATTCACCAGTACATGGGATGAGCCATATGGTCTGACGCTGGCTGAAAGCTTGGCTTGCGGTACACCCGTTATTGGCTTTGATGTTGGAGCGGCATCTGAAATTGTGACAGCAGATACCGGCATTATTGTGCCGAAAGCCGATCAAAAGGCGTTTATTCAAGCCTTCAATGATATTGGAGATATATCGCGGCAAGCGTGCCGACAACGCGCCGAGCAGTTTTGCTCAGTGGCAGCCATGGTAGAGGGTTATGTTGAGTTATATATAGATACGTTGAGTGACGATAAGCCAAATCAGCACTTACCTATTGAAAGACAGACCTCTTTTTCTGCCGAAAACGCTCTTTATAACGTTAAGTCAGATATTGATACCCATAGTAGAACTCAAACTGCTGATTTTTAAGAACCTAAATTTTAAACTATCAATCGTCTACTCCTCTTTCTGTTTAGGAAATAATAATGCGTATCGGTTACTACGCTCATCATCATGGCTCGGGACATTGTCGTCAGGCAGATAAACTGGCGGCATTACTACCGTCTGCTTGGTTACAGAGTCTGACAGTATTTACCAGTTTGGATACTGATGCGTATACTTTCAAAACGATAACAGAGGCACAAATCGTTCGTCTTAGTCCTGAAGATGAGCGTTTAGATGATGTCTTACCGGGTCGGGCTGGACAATACTGGCAGCCTGAATGTCTACATTATTCACCGGTCGGCAATCCTGATATCCAAACACGCAGCTGGCAGCTATTAGATGGTATGAGACAGCGTAATATTGACTTGATGATTATTGATGTCAGTGTCGAAGTCGCGATGTTTTGCCGCGCAGTAAGTATGCCTTATTTGTATGTCAGACTTGCTGGCAATCGTGATGACGCCCCGCATCTCAATGCTTTTGCAGGTGCTCTTGGTTTGCTTGTTCCTTATCCGCAAGTGCTTGAATCAGCCATGACACCAAATTGGATACGCCAAAAATCGCTGTATCTTGATTTCCTAACTAGCGCGAACGCCCCAAACGTCACATATGATGGTTTTATAGATATTCTGACAAAACTACCCTCACACACTAACGCCTGTAAAAGTATAAAGACCCTTGCCCAGCATTCCGATGATATTAAAAAAGATAAGTGTAGACCGTTGATCGTCACGGTTATCAAGGGCTATGGGGGTCACGAGGCCATTGATGCTAAGTTATCAGAGCTCCGCCATGTCATGCCCAACGCTTTTATCATATCGCTTGGTCCTATTGATGATGATAAGCGTAACTATGTCGATATTGCCACTCATGTCTCTGATGTCACAACATTCATTGCGCATAGTGATTTGCTATTGATGGCTTGTGGTCTTAACAGTATCGCGCAAGTATATCCTTACGCAACACCGCTGATAGTATTACCGGACGACAGGCCTCATCAAGAGCAAGAACTGATGGCTGACGCCTTGATAACGCAGGGAAGAGCACTAAGCTGGCAGCAATTTATGAATCAAACAAGTAATACGTCAGAGAGAGAGATACACCAAAATATCCTGTCATCTTTGTCAAACACTAGTAAAGACATAGATACTAACCCTTATAAGCAAAATAAGGATCAATATCATTGTCAAAATAGTGGACAATCTAATGCGGCAGCGCACACGTTTATGACCAGCTTAACCCAGTACTCTTCGATTAAGTTATGGTTTCAGCAGTGGCTATTGCCACAGTTAGACTTGATTCCTGAGCGTATTAAATAGCATGGATTTAAAGTCATTATCATTATAGGAATAATAAAAAATCAGAGGTCATTATGACGTTAACTACCAATGCTCAGCCATCGACAATGCCTGTTAGTATCATCACGACATGTTATGGACGTAATCGACACCTCTATAATTTGCTGAGTAGTCTGTCACACAGCAGCGTTAGACCTAATGAAGTTATTATTATCAATGATGATGCTGACCCTGCACAACTTGCACAATATCCGCTGAATATTGTGCAACTGCCGACTGTAGCTACAAAACAGTTGAATGATAATATTGCACTAGAATTGTCTAAGACTGCATTAAAAACAGGCTTTGATATAGGACGCAACCGTAATGTTGGAGCAGCCCATGCCACGAATAAGTCCCTAATATTTTTAGATGTAGACTGTGTCGTCTCACCGTCCTTTATTGAGCAACTAACGGCTAAGTTGCAGAGGCATCCTGAGGCATTATTGATGGGTCAGCCGCGCTATCTAACGAGACCATTGACCGATGCTGAAAATATTCTTTTGCAGAAAGGTAAGTTAAGTGTGATTCATTTGGATAAGCTATCCGTCTACAATCCTTATCGTCACAATATTGGCGACAATCTTAATAATCATCTTGAATGCGAAAACAGTATTGAGCAAACACAAGATTATGGCGCTTTTTGGAGTTTATGCTTTGCAATATCGCGGGCGCAATTTGATCATATTGGCGGTTTTGATATTCATTATGTGGGCTATGGGGCTGAGGATACAGACTTTGCTTTTAAAGCACGAGAGTTAGACATTATATTCTATCTCACTAATGATGTTATTTATCATCAACAGCATAGCGTCTACCGCCCACCACTGAACCACTTAGCGAGTATTGTAATTAATGCCAATCGGTTTTACGACAAATGGCAACACTGGCCCATGACGGGATGGTTAGCTGAGTTTGCACAGATGCGGCTTATTGAGTGGGAAGCTGAGCAGCTGCATCCTATTAGTATTATTCGTCACTCTACCAAAGCTGAGATTGATAAGGCGTATTGTCCAGATGCACCTTATGTTTGATTGAGATGCTCTAAAGTGACTGTAGAAATTTTTTAACATAACGAATAAAACAACCAAATACATCGGTAACCCGTTAGTTTACTGATATCAGAGTACGTAATATTAACGATTTAGGATTAATTAGTGTCAATGTTTGATGCTGCTGCAAACTCTCACAAGTTATCATCAACCTCAAACAAGCACTTAGTTGCATTTATTACATTATGAAGAATGAAAATAGTCACAAAGCCGATATCTGAAAAATGGACCAATACCTGCTCAATAGTTTTTTATAGACAAGTTCCTATCTAATAAAAAGCCCTGCAATATGCAGGGCTTCATACGATGCTTAATAGAATAGATTAGTCTTCTTTACGAGCCTCTTCAATTTTCTTACCCGCCGATACAATCATATCAGCCGCTTTTTCAGCCACAGATCCAACAACCTCTTTTGCTTTAGTTGTCGCGGTATCAACTAAGGATGTATCTTCATCGTCAGAGTCTTTGCTGTCTTTAGCGTCTGAACCTTTGGTATCTTTACTGTCTTTAGCGTCTGAACCTTTGGTATCTTTGCTGTCTTTAGCGTCTGAACCTTTGGTATCTTTGCTGTCTTTAGCGTCTGAACCTTTGGTATCTTTGCTGTCTTTAGCATCAGAACCTTTAGTATCTTTGCTGTCTTTAGCATCAGAACCTTTAGTATTATCGTGCTTATTATTATCCGCAGCTTTAGAATTACTCATTATAAAATTCCTATAGTTATATTGTTTTTAGTTTTGTATGACTAGCCTCGAGCTTACTACTTTCGTGTGTTAACTGTCTGTGTATCATAAGTTTCAATAGGTAATCCGCACTGACCTTTAGCTTATCCTTAATTAACATAATGAAGAGTAATAAGTGATGATAGTACGTGGCAATGGGTATAGTAGAAAATAGCCCACCCTCAAATTGGGGTTAGTCCCAAAACAGCCCATTTTTCGCACAACAGCGCTTATGGTAATAGGTAAGGTTCCCTAGTGAGGACTTGAATACTCGGTTGTAGCTCAATAGTATCAAGAGTTTTAAATTATTGAAATAATTCCAGTGTACTTCGTTGTGTACATGCAGTGAGCTTTTCGAAGATGAATTTAAGATATGTCTCTATTGTCTTGTTATAGCAACCACTTCAAACTATACGTGGTTTACATAAAAAGTTATTTATTTGAGGTTTTGCTATGAAAATTTTTTATAAAATGAGCGCATCAGTTTTAATAAGCACGATGCTATTAACTGGCTGTTCAAGTCTTAATACTCATAATACGGTAGATAAAACTGAGGTCGTAAAATCATCTCAAGTTGCGCCTATTCCACAAGTAGGGTTTCGCTATAGTGATGCTGAAAACTTTGATCTCGCTAATGAAGACAAGCTTTCTTGGCGTATATTTTATGACAAACCCTCTACAGGCACAGATGCTAAATGGTTTGATGCGGTAAAACGTGGTGACCTAGCAACCATTAAATATATGGTAAATAATGGTCAAGATTTAGAAGCTAAAGATACAGGTAGCCTTAATCAAACGGCTCTAGGCTGGGCTGCATTTATTGGCTATGAAGACATTGTAGATTACCTAGTTGATAAAGGCGCTGATATATATGCTAAAGATGATGGTGACGTTTATAACGTGATGAAATCTGCCGTCCTTGGGGGAAATACCGTTATTGTTAAAAAGGCACATAGATTATTAAGTGACAAAGCGCCTGTCAATTTGAATGATCAAGCAATAGAAGATGATGGCGAAACATTCATTATGGTTGCTGCTAGTAATAATCGTATTGAGACGGTCAAATACTTACTAGCTCAAGGTGCTAATCCAAACCTTGTTGCGACTACTCAAGATAAGACTATGCAATCGTATAACCAAAGTGCTTACTCCTATGCTTGTACTCGCGGTCATGTGGAAATGCAAAAATTGCTTGCGTCAAAAGGTGTGGTTAATCATCGTACGGGCAAAGCAAGTTGTCAATAACGTTTTCACTAATAAGCGCTATGTAATTGCCTTTGATTAAAAATTGCCATCGTAATCTAAATACTTTCTAATTAGACGCTTCTCAAGCTGTGAAGCGTCTTTTTTAGGTATAACCAACAATAATCACTATTGAATCGATCTAAATTCAGTTAAATAGCGCATCTACTTGTTCTTGTGCATGCGTGTATGAATCTAGTCGTAGTTCTGCTTTCATGGCCGTGTAGTTCACATTTACTGTAGTTACATCTGTAATTCCGAGCATTTGTAGAATTGCTTTTAAATAGGGTTCTTGAAAGTCCATGTGCTCATATGCTTCCCCCTTGCCAAAGCCGCAGCCACCTCGCGCTAAAAACAGGTAAGCTTTTTTATTATCAAGCAGCCCTACATACGGGCTATCAGGTGTACCAGGGACTAACGAAGTGGTGACTCCCATACGAATAATCTGATCTATATAAGCTTTCAGTGTGCTCGGCACAGACAAATTATGCATCGGGCTGCCGAATACGACTACATCAGCATCTTGCAACTCTTTGACCAATTCATCGCTGAATAAAATTGCTTGTTTATCTTTATCACTTCTGGCTTCCTCTGGGGTGAATGCAGCCTTAACCCAGAGTTGGTTTACGTGAGGAATATTTACATTGCCCAGCTCACGAAAAATAAAAGTGTCATCTGGATTGCGTTGCTTCCATTGTTCAATAAAACGTTCTGTCAAAAGCCGACTATAAGAATCATTTTGGCTTGGGCTAGCGTTTATTACTAAGATTTTTTTCATTAAAACTCCAAATACTGCTGGTTCTGTTGTGTTTTAACAGAAGATAAAATGGCTAATTTACTAACTGTTTAATGTTTTTGGCGTAAGCACCTGCGGCAATAGCTTAGGTTCATTTACTCTGGGCTTGTACTAAATTTAAGAGCTATTATTCCAGCCAAATTTGTGACAAACTTATTTTACCCCATAAACTACGACTATAATAGTCGTAGTTTATGGGTGCAAGTTTTTTATGGTGCTAATATGCCTGTATAGATGATGTTTACAAGGGGCTAACGTCCAATGATTAGTGGGTAGAGCAACCTTAATCATTGAATTTACGCTAACAACCTGTATAAACCCTATCAGAATGCTTAGTAACAATACTTGCGCTAGATTTGCGACAGAATGAGGGCTTGCTGCCCAAGCTCGGCTTCTATAGCATTAAAATAATTGTAAATCCACTATGAGTATTTTATGGCACACATCAGTACAGGCGTTGAGTACAGTCTCCACTGTTTGCTCTACTTGACACGACCACCAACAGGAGTGGAAGAAGCTAGCGTACGCTCTTTAGCTGAACTTCAGGGCGTTTCAAATGAATTTCTAGCCAAGCTGTTCACTAAAATGGCTAAGGCTGGGCTCGTCGTCGCAACAGAGGGTGTTAAAGGTGGGTTCAGACTTGCCCGAGAGCCAAATAACATTACCGTTTACGATGTAGTAATCGCCATTGACGGTGAAAAAGTATTATTTGACTGCCGTGAGATTCGCGGTCGCTGTGCTATCTTCGACAATAAAGCACCGGCTTGGGCTACGGAAGGTATTTGTTCAATTCATGCAGTCATGCAAATGGCGGAGAAAGCGATGCATAATGAGTTAAAGCAGCACACTTTAGCTGACTTAGCCAAACGCACAACCGACAAGGCTCATGCATCTTACGGCATACAGGTTATTGAATGGCTTTCGCACAGCTCAGCTGAGCGCGGTATTAACAAAGACAAATAAGCATGTGAAAAACATGAATTCTCATAAACTATCAAGTTTATGAGAATGTTACTTTGCTATAGGTAGAATTACAGCACTATGAGAAGAGTTTTAAGCTATGAATTTTTGATGTTGCCCCCATTTTTAATGCTATATCCTAATAATCAATAAAAAATTATTCCACTATATTCGCTCACTAATTCTTGCAACTATATAAAAATTGATATACGATTCATATACGTTTCGTATATCGAGGTTTTTATGGGTATTGTTAAAATTGATGATGATCTGCACGAAGAAATTCGTAAAGCAAGCTCAGTCATGGTGCGCTCCATCAACGCACAAGCTGAATATTGGATGAAGATAGGCATGCTTGCTGAATCCAATCCCACTATGTCTTACAATCAAATTATTAATGAGCAAATGAGACAAGCGGATATCAATGTAGGGAACCTTATAGATGGATAAGGTAGTAGTTAAAAATGCAGCAGAATTGGAAGTCATGCGCGAGTCTGGAAGACTTCTAGCCTCTGTCTTTGATTATCTCGACGAAAAAATCACAGTCGGTATCTCGACGATGGATATTAATGATCTTGCTGAACGCTATATCGTCGATCAGCTAGGCGCACGCCCAGCCAGTAAGGGTCAATATGGTTACCAGTATGCATTGAATACTTCAGTGAATAACGTGGTCTGTCATGGTATTCCTTCAGACCATCAAATACTAAAATCAGGTGATATTGTGAATGTGGATATTACCCTAGAACAAGGTGGTTTTATCGCTGATTCTAGCAAAATGTATTTGATAGGTGAGGTGTTACCCCTCGCAAAACGCTTGGTTGATAAGACTTATAAAGCCATGTGGGAAGGAATACGAGTAGTAAAACCTGGAGCGACGCTAGGTGATGTGGGTCATGCTATTCAAAGCTATGCTGAGCAGCAAGGCTATTCTGTAGTGCGAGAGTATTGTGGTCACGGTATTGGACGCGAAATGCATGAAGAACCGCAAGTTCTGCATTATGGACATCAAGGAAAAGGCTTAGTCCTACAAGAAGGTATGACATTCACCATTGAACCTATGATCAACCAAGGTAAGGCTAAAGTTAAGGTCAAAAAAGATGGCTGGACAGTAATCACCAACGATAAAAAGTTATCTGCTCAGTGGGAGCATACGATAGCGGTCACGTCTGATGGTTACGAGGTTCTTACTCTGAGAAATGATGAAACTATTTAATATTTGAAAGGCTATCTGATAAGGCGCTTCTATCAACGAGAAGTGCTTTTTTTTGATATCTTATGCGGTCACAGTCCAAAGTTGAGTATACCCCACCAAGACCACCTACAACCTCTTCTAAACTAATTTATAGACCATCTAAATAAGACTGATATAATATAACCACTTATATTAGACCTATTAGGATGGTTATGTTTATTCGAGCGTATCTCAGAGCCTCAACCAAAGAACAAGATGCCAAACGAGCCAGAGCAGAGTTAGTGGTATTTGCAAAAGAGCATCATCATAAGATTGCTGCATTTTATATAGAGAATGAATCAGGAGCAACGCTGTTACGCCCACAACTGATGCAATTGATTGAGGATGCCCATGAGGGTGATATTATCTTAGTGGAACAAATAGACCGCCTTGCACGCTTAAATCCAGCCGATTGGGATACTTTAAAGCGAATGCTGTCAGAGAAAAAGCTGTCTGTGGTCTCAAAAGAGCTGCCAACGTCTTATATGGCCTTTCAATCTGAGGACAATACAGAATTTATGAGTAGTATGCTGCAAGCCATTAATGCCATGTTGCTGGATATGCTCGCAGCCATTGCTCGAAAGGATTATGAAGACCGTCGTCGTCGCCAACAAGAGGGGATTATCAGGGCTAAAGCGGAAGGTAAATATTTAGGTCGTCGAAAGGATGTTGAGAAACGTAAGATTATTGCCAGTTTACTCAAAGCCGGTCACAGCTATACTGATATCCAAAGAACGGCGCACTGCTCACGGCAGCTGATTGCGGTGGTGTCGAAAGAGTTAAAATTAATATAATGCAAAAACAACCAAAAATAATCGTTTTATTACACTAATAATCACTCCTATGCAAAATGGCTTATTCATAATTGCTCAAGTAAGTCCTGATTGATATGAATACCTCAGATCCTATTGAAATTGTATGACTGGTTAATCAACTCTTATCACACGACCATTCTGAATAACAAAAAAGCCACCTATAATAAGGGTGGCTCATTAGCGCTTGAGTCACTTAAGTTCACTATCACACATTAAAGCCAATGTGCTTCCCTGTTGGCAGCTCAACGTCGATACGAAGCTTACCACCCATCGCCTCAACATATTTTTTCATGGTCGATATTTTAAGATCATTGCCGCGATTTTCTATAGCAGACAATGAAGGCTGCTTAATACCCATGGTTTGAGCAAGCTCTTGTTGAGAAATCTCTAGCTCTTCACGGATACGAGACAGCTGGTTTTCTAAAAGCAGCTGCTCTGCCAGTTGTTGAATACGAGCTCGGCTATCTAAAGAGCGGTCAGCTAACATCTCTTGTAGGGTCTTAGTCATGTTATAGATCTCCTAAGGTTTTAAGATGACACTCATACTGCTGGTCTGCAGTGGCTAGCATTTCTTTATAAAAACGCTTTTTATTACCCTTATCACCGATACAAAGCACAATCGCTTGTCGCTTTGGATCAAAGGCAAAAAAGGCTCTGAGTGGTTTACCTCGGTGCTGAACACGTAACTCTTTCATGTTGGTAAATTTTGAATCATACACCGTATCCACTAAAGGACGACCTAAGCTTGGGCCTTGCTGTTCTAAAACCACCAAAGCTGCCAGCACTTTTTCTTGCGTTGATTCGTCTTGCTGATCAAACCATTGGTTGAACAGCTCTGTTGTGATGACAGTCCACATATAAAAACCGATATATAGATTACAGTCTATATAATACAGTTAATCGCGACAGTCTGCAATTAGAATGAGCGGCTTTAGTGCGTCGTGTTGCTGGCTTATCACATTATGATCGGCTAAATGTCTATTGGCTGACGACAGTGTTCATGACAGCTTTGGTTTCTAGCGCCTCATCTAGCGTCTTGACGTTAGCCCTTGCTTGATAGTCAAAAGATAGCGGCACTGTATTGGTCTGCGCCACTTGCGTGAGGAATAATTTAATCGCCTGAGACGGTGTTAAACCATAGCTTTCAAACACAGAGAAAGCACTGTCTTTGAGTTCCTGTTCAAGTCGGATATTATAATTGGTAGTGGTCATGGCATCACTTTTTGTTTATGTAAGTACTTCTACTATAAGCCAATCGTACAGCTGATGCTATCTTACTCATTCAATTGCTTTATTCTATGACGACTGCTTAGGATGGGTGTAGCCTACCGCCAGTAAGTGCTTTTTGTGCGTCTTTAAAAAAGCCTCATCTCTTAATTGAGTATGCAACCAACTAATCACTTCTTGCGTACTTTTACCTGAAGGTGCATGACTGCCAAATGGCGAGTAATTGGCGAGTAATGGTGCAAAGCGATCAATCTGCTTGATGGTTAAAGACGGTATCTCTCTGCTCTCATCATTTTGATTTAAACTTTCGAGCCCTTTACTTTTAGGCTTGGCTTTTACAGTGAATTTTAAGCCCACAACCGTGCGTCCACGTTTGATGTTTTCATAAGAGATGTCGATGTCAGTTTTCCCGTTAATTTCTTTTATCGGTCCATCAACTGCGTTCTCTTTTAAATTATTAATACGTGCATAAGATTTGGGGGTGCCAAGCTCCTGCCTATATTCATCTAACGTCATTGAGAATCCACCCATTGCCTCATGCTTCTTCGCTAAATGGTATAAATCTATTGAATAACTCAACTTAAGGCTTAAAACATCATCTTTTAAATATTTTGTATAAGGATTGAAACTATTAAATACTTGAAGCAGATAGATTACTTCATCTGTAAAATGCATTGATATATAGCCATTTGCATATTTTGACCGGATGACCCATTGAACTTCGGTATCGTCACCATCCTTGTCCTCATAAATAAATGTACGCTTCATTAATTTTCTGCTAGCCGTCTTCATCTGCTTATAAGCTGAGTTTGTATCTATTTCACTCAGCTTAGCAAATTCAGAAGCTGTAATATCTATAGGTGTTTTTTCAGTAGCATTACTAATTCTGACTAATGGGCTTGCTAAAATAATGATGCGCTTCTCATCAATCGACATTTCTCTAAAAGCTTGAGTAATTGTATTTTGCATAACAATCCATTTTTCAGGATATTTCTTTTCGTACAACTCGACATCATTGCTCATATCAACCTCATTATACTAGTAGTTTATATATACTAGCATAATTAATAAGCTAGTCATAATATCAATCTAGCATAATGCGGGACAAAACTAGCATTTATACGGGACAAAACTAGCATAATGCGGGACAAAACTAGCATAATGCGGGACAAAACTAGCATAATGAAGCGTACAGCCCTTTACTGCTAAGGTCTCCCGGCTGGCTAAAAGTATTTAAAAGCCTTTAAAAGTAAAAAATATATTTTTGTCTTAAATACTGAAAAGAAAAAGAAGTTTAGGAGCTAAAATTAAAAGCTATTTCAAATTTTTATTTCGTGTTGTAGGATAAAAAAGACACCTAAAAAAGAACTTCTGACTGCATACAAAAATCGAAATACTAATATTTGTATTAATAGTTCTCATTGATAAAACCTAATACTCTCTAAATCACTCTCTAATAGCTCTAAAGGTATCTAGATAAGGAAACGTAGCTAAATGATATTTAAAAGCCTTGTAGCTACTTTTAAACGGCGCTAAATGCTATCTATCAGTTATATCTCTAATCATTATTTTAGATAAGGCTTAAATTATTGTTTATTCGGCTGTAAAAAGTGATATCTAGATAATTCCTGAAAAACAAGATATTTTGCAGTGAATCAAGACATAGACCTTTTATTACACTGACTTATCTTCACTTTCGTTATCGAAGAGCAAATTGTCTTAATTACTTTCCGCACTTTTTGGTGGGGTAAAACCACTAGATACTACCTTTGTCTCACTCTCTAATTTATTTAACTTGTTCGCAACCGTTTCCAATAGATCACGATGTTTCTTCAAGCGTAGATATTTGGGATTGTCATGACTATCTAAAAAAATTGCTTGCAGTTCATTGTTATCATTATCTCCTAGGGCATTGGCTAACCATTCACCCATCACCTTATATAATTCCTCCTTGTCTTGATTGATCTCATTCTTAAGTGCTTGCAGTTGTTTCATCTTAACCGCGAATAAATCATCTGATATTATTGACATTTGCTTACCCTTTTTAGTTAACTATGCTAGAGTCAATCCTAGCAACAAGATGGTGGTGATGCAAGGTGGCAAAATACACCAGACTACGTTTTTTCGTGGGCGCAGTAGTATTTTAACCTTCGGTTAATAGTGAACTTAGGAGTTCCAGTAAAAATCCCCACAAGGGGGACTATTTTTCACTGGAACTCCGTCGTCCGGCAGGGGGAGAAAACCCCCTACAACCCCCCCCAAAAACCGGCTTATTATATTGGAATAATTGCGATGAATAACCAAGGGTTTCATCTCTCCGTGACCGCCATTAGCAAGGCTAAAAATCATAGTGTAGTGGCGAAGTCTGCTTATAACTCAGGATCAAAGTTGATCAGTAAACTAACTGGGGTGGTGCATGATTATACGAGTAAAACGAAAGACAGCACCTTGCAATTGAAAGACAGTCGTGGAGAGACCTACACGAAAGTTATTGAACCTAATTTGGTGCATACGGCGCTGATTACCCCTGCTATTGCCGGAAACCTTGTGGTAACACGGGAGGGGTTTTGGAATGCTATCGAGCAGGTTGAAACCCGAAAAAATGCCCAGTTTGGCACTGAGATTGATGTGATGTTTCCAGAGGGGATTGGTGCTGAACAGCGGATTGAGCTGGTTGAAACCTATAGCCAAACCTTATCTGATCGTTATAACGTGTTGGTAGATGTCGCGATACATCGACCACATAGCCACGTGCAACATAAGCAAGATGGTCAGGTGGCGGAGCTGACCACTAATAACTTCCATGCGCATATTTTGCTATCAAGCCGAGAAATATTGGCGGATGGGGAGCATGGTTATGGTTTATCGAAGCGTAAGAATTGGTCGCAGTGGTCGACCACTGAGCGCTTATCAAAGGGGTTGAATGGGCGTGGGGATGAACTGAAGTATATTCGGACATTATGGGCAGAATTGGCCAATGAGCGCTTGCCTGAGAATAAGGCCATTACTGAAAAATCGTATCGTGAGCAAGGTATCAATCGTTTACCAAAGATGAAGCTGGGTAAGTCTTTGTACAAAGATGTGCTGAAAGGCAATCGGTCCCTGATCAATGAGTATAACGAGACGATTGATGAGATCAATGCCTATATCGAACAAAGCGGTTTGGTGATTGACTACAACGACAGTGGGCGCATCGATTTAGAATACAATGTACAAACGGTCAATGGCAAGCCAGTACACTATAAAAAACGCAAACCCTTTGCGCGCATTGATCTGAGTCAGATTCGTTTGGTCAGTCCAGCAGCTGAGCCTGAGCTTGAGCTTGAGCCTAGCCCTTGTGATATTGACGCGGATAATGCCAAGGCCGTGGCACGTTTGTTAGCGCTATCGGATGATATTGAACAGCAAAAAAAGATGGCGCGTAGTGCACTGTTGTCGACGATCAATAAGCTGGATGAGGAGTTGGCGCACCAAGCTAAACAGACCATCACTATTTTAAAAAATACCGAAAATCTGCCAGGTTATGGCCAAGAGGTGGGACAGGATTATCAGGCTGCGCAAGAAAAAATGAGGGCGCTTGCACGGCAGGTGCACACGCAAGACGAAAGCCACGCCTTGGATGCAGCGTTAGGGTTGGTTGAGCAGTTTAGAGAAAATAACACGCTACAAACCAGCCGTAGCGTGAATCACCTTCAAGATCAGCTGGAACAGATTGATAGCAGGGTGCGAGACAATAAAAAAGTACTGGATACGCTGGTGCCCCTCAACAACAAGGTCATGACAGAGTACAAGGCGCTTAAAGTGACGCAAAAGCCGTTTATCACGCAGCTGGCAGCACTAGAGACTGATTTTAAGGCGCTTGATTGGATTGATATTGAAAAAACCGAGCTACAGCGCCACTGGCGCGAGGCGTTTGAGGATTTGCAAGCAATAGACGTCACCAACAATATGGAGACCTATCATAAATTTGCGGCGTTTGCTGATCTTGATGTGGATCAGATTAAGTCGCTTGAGCAAGAACGTGAGGCGCTTAGCGCGTTAAAAGCAATAGAGATCAATGCTGAAGCTGAGAATCGGTTGACGGCGCTGGTATCTGAGGTGCAGGTGTTTAAAACGGTCAATGATAACGACATCAAACAGTTAAAGCAGCAAATCACGACCAGTGAAAAAACCTACCAACGATTGTCACCGTTTTATGAGCAGCGCCGTGAGTTACTGGATAAAAGTGAGGCAGTGATTGCGCAAGATGATGAACTACATGATGAGATCACTAGCACTAAGACCACACAATTAAATGCAGACCGGCTAACTGAGTGGCGTACCCGAACCATGGCGCTCCATCAGCAGCTGATCAAGGCGCATGAACAAGCGGAACGTGAGAAAAAAGCCAAGCGTGAGCGCGCAGAGGAAGAAAAGAGGCGGCAAGCACAACTGGAAAAAGAGCGGCAACAGGCAGCACTTGAGCAAGCGCGAATTACTGAGACCGCGCAGTATCGGGATAGATTTGATGATCTGCTGGTGCAGGTGAACGCCCGTGTTGATGCCATGGATTTTAAAGCCATTGAGACGGCAGCGACGGTGATTGCAGCGGCGGAAAAATTAGCGGCTGAAGCCTTTATTCTCGAAACACTCACGCAAACTGATAGCTTGACGTCCCTGCAAAAAAACTTACGCGATACGGAGGCCAAACGCATGGCGATAGACGTTGCGCAGTCGACTCAGACACTACGGCAAGCGCTTGATAAGATGCCTGACGACCCCCGTAAAATTGAAACCCTAAACGAGCTGAATGCGCGCTTTGAGCAAGTTCCTGAAATCCGTAGCGGCGCGCAAAACTTAACGCAAACCTTGGTGGTACAAGTACTAGAGATAGAGAACACGCTGCATGCGCAAGCGCGCCGTTACTCCTCACCTCGCCCATTTTAGCGGCGACTATGATCATAATGAGTCTATATCATGAATAAACCTGTTAGCCATGAGCAAGATCTATACGATGAGCTGCGTAATCTAGTTACCACGTTAAGTCCAATTATTGTCATGCTTAATGGGCTGATTGAGCAAGCCGATAACGTGGTGGCGGATCGTCTGAATACCTCGCTCGATAAAATTGATCGTCAGGTATATGACGTGACGGTAGCGATTAAAAAATTGAGCAGTACGGCAAGCGTCACCTCACAGTCGTTGAGTGAGTATCAAGCGCTCACTTTAGAGCAGTTACAGGTGGCTGTAACCGCCTTTACCAAAAATGAGCTGCCCAGTCGCTATGATGACAAGATTAAGGCACTCATCAACGAGATAAAACAGCAGTTGGATATCGCTGTAACGTCGGTCGTTACGGCTAAAAACAAGAGCCTAGAGGATCAGGTGGGTATCATAAAGGAGGTTGCTGATAAGCTGAGTACTAGCGCCACGAATCTTGCACTATTCACCAGCCAGTATCAAGCCGGTCATGAGCAGATTATCAAAGATATTGAGACGCTTGAGACTGCAACCAAAACGCGTATTGCACAGGTAAAAGAGGATGCTGATAAAGACTTAGACAAGATTTATAAGTCGATTGAATCGATGAGCATTAAAAGAATTGCAGCCGCTGCGGCAGCGGCTACGGCGGCAGTGGTGATGAGTGTGGTAGGACTGGTCTTCTGGTATGTGCCTAGCTTTGATGAGGTTGCAGAGATGAGACACCAGCAAGCAGAGCTTCAGCGCGGCATCGATGAGTTAGAGATGGGTTGGCAACAGGCCTTTGATAAGGCTATCAGTGCAAAGACCGTTTTTGCCTGTGATGTGAATAAAGAGAAGCCGGATGTGATCAGTTGGTGCGTGAGAGCGGACAGCAATACCTTTCTAAGAGATGACAAGGGCGTGGTCTATTATAAAATAGCTGAGCTGAAGGAAAGGAGGGCGGCTGAGTGACTAATGCTGGTCTCTTTACTCATATAAAACAATATTAAACTCCTATTATTCATTTTCTTTAATTATAGGAATCTAATATTCTATGTGCTTAAACAAGTAGGTTGATGTGATAGATGTTCACTGAACGTTCTGAACAGATTTGTTGAACAGATTTGTTGAACAGATTTGTTGAACAGATTTGTTGAACAGATTTGTTGAACAGTCACTAAAAACGTACTTGAACAATAGGTTAACAATGAAGATATCGGTGACAAAAGCAGCGAAAGAATGGAGTATATCAAGGACTACGATCTATCAGAAAATCAATGATGGTGAGCTTTCTAGAACCTCAGATAAGAAAATTGATACTTCGGAGATGTTACGAGTGTTTGGTGAGCCTGTCTCTAAAAAACGTACTGAACAATCAGTGAACACTACTCATAAGACGTGCTTTAACAGTCAGGGTGTTCAGGAACGTTCAGAGCTTAAACACCAATTAGAGCTCGAAAAACTAAAGAATGAGCATTTGCGCCAACAGGTAAGTGCCCAAAAAGACTTGATAGAAAATTATCAAAAACAGATAGATCAGCTACAAAATAATCTCGAGAAAGCCAATGCCAGCATTCATGATTTTACACAAATTAGGCTATTAGAGTTCAAAAGGTTTGAAATTTTAAATGAACCACGGTCTGAACAAAATGATAATACTTTGACTGCTAATAGCTCTACTACTGAGAAGAAGAAAAAATGGTGGGTGTTT
This sequence comes from Psychrobacter urativorans, assembly GCF_001298525.1. Lineage (NCBI taxonomy): Bacteria > Pseudomonadati > Pseudomonadota > Gammaproteobacteria > Moraxellales > Moraxellaceae > Psychrobacter > Psychrobacter urativorans. The sequence continues at coordinate 5,572 of NZ_CP012709.1, read as the reverse complement.
GGAAAGTTATAACTCTTATGATAAGTAATATATTGAAATCCACGTATTGAGCAAATAAAAAGCAGCACTCTAGAAGCTATTCTATAGTGCTGCTTTTTTAGATTTTATTAGTACGTGTATAAGGCTATAAGTGGTCAGGTTTATTACTTTTAACCACACTGACAGCATTAATCACAAGTCGCTGGACAGGTACAGCTACATTTCGGACAAGTACAACTAGAATTATAGTTTATAGATGTTACCAATGAGTTCAGTTCATTTTTAGAAGTGACGTTCATTATAGTAAATAAAGTGTGTCTAGTTTTAGTCTAGTGTTGCGTACTGTTACTATTTATTTAATAGCGTCATGAGTAATTGCCAATTAGCTTTCTAGTTGGTCTATCATACCTTGATATTTTTCTTGCTTCGCTACAATTTTATTGCGCTCCTCTTCGGCGTTATCTACGGGCTCTTCAGAGTCTTCTATTTTCTTATCAAAAGCTTCTAATTCAGCATTCATGCCATCTAGGAGTCTATTAAGTAGCATAGCTACGGCTTTTTCTGAAACGTCATGAGTCATACCTGAAGTTTCAGAGATAAGCTCATCTTTAAGTTTAGATACCCATTTATAGACATTAGCTATCGTCGTACCGTGCTTGTCTTCCTCATCAGAAACAGACTTACTGTCTTTATCAGACATAACCTCATCTTTAAGCTTAGTAGCCCATTGATAAATACTATTTATCGTCAAACTATGCTCATCTTTTGTATCAGACTTATCTTTTGTATCAGACTTATCTTTTGTATCAGACTTATCTTTTGTATCAGACTTATCTTCTGTATCAGACTTATCTTCTGTATCGGTTTCATAGTCGTTAACAGCGTTGTAATCGTCAAAATCGCCATCTTCATACACTACAGTATCGCCTTTTAGAACCTCTACACCCGTCACTGCGTCGTTTGAAAGAGATTCAGTTGTGTTCTCAAGAGACTCTAAGGCGCTCTCTATGCTATTTTGATTAACAGATTTATCGACCATGACTCAAAGTCCTCATTATAATTTTAGGGTACAAAGATTGAGACTTAATACTAAGCTACGACCGTTTTTTGTTCAGTGCTTTAATGTAAATATACTATAATAAATCTTAATCTAATAAAAAATATAGTGCATGGAAGAACGAACCATAAGGTATTGTGTTCGTATCTGTACACAATCAGTGTACGTAACTATCCTCGAAATTCTTAGCGTTTGGTATAAATTTCTAGAAAGACATCAATAGCTCTGTAAGCTTTGTGTCATATTAACTCAGCCCATTCTTAAACCTTTTTTAAAATACACTTCATCTTTTGAGGTTTGTTGTCAGTAGTAATCTCACTAACTATTAGAAATGAACATAACCATATAAGAGGTAGGAGAACCTCATGATAGATCTCATTGGTATAGGATTAGGACCGTTTAACCTGAGTCTTGCAGCATTACTGAGCAATCAGCCAAATATCACTAGTAAATTTTTTGAACAAAAAAGTGAGTTTAATTGGCATAAAGGTATGATTTTTCCTCATACTACGCTACAAGTGCCGTTTATGGCAGATCTGGTCACACTTATTGACCCAACCAGCCGCTATACTTTTTTGAATTACTTACATATTCAGCACCGATTATTGAAATTTTACTTCTTGGAAGATTTTGAGATTTATCGTAAAGAATACAATCATTATTGCCAGTGGGTGGCAGGGCAATTAAGTAGTGCGGTATTTGATACGACAGTGATTAAGGTAGCGTTGCAAGAAAATGGTAATGGCTTTACTGTGACGGTCTGTGAGCATGGGAAAGTCCAGACCTATATGGCTAAAAATATCGTTATAGGCACCGGCTCACAGCCAGTCCTACCGCCATTTTTACAGAGCATTGCTGAACGTGCGCCGCATCATTGTATGCACACCGCCAATTTTTCAGAGAATTTTAATTTTAACTCTATTAGGCGCAGTGATACGCTGACTAAAATACTGGTATTAGGTTCCGGGCAGTCAGCGGCAGAGGTATATCAAGTATTATTTGACCAGCAATTTGATGAGAATAAGAACGTAAAATTTCAGCTAGATTGGATAACTCGCTCGGCAGGATTTTTCCCAATGGAATATACGCCGCTCGGACTTGAGCATTTTAGCCCCGCTTATATCGATTACTTTTATAGTCTACCGCCAACTACCAAAGCCCGTGTGGTCTCTAAGCAAGATTTGCTGCATAAAGGGATGAGCGCTAATACTATTAGAGCGGTTTATCATCAGCTTTATGAACGTAGTATTGCGAATCAACAGACATACTCTAGCCTGATGTCCAATTGTGAATTACTAAATGCCACGTTAGGTAGTACACGTAACGATAGGCTTAGCTTGACGTTAAGACAACATGAGCAGGACCATAAATCTACTGCTGAATACGACTGCGTTATCGCAGGAACAGGCTATAAAGATGAATTACCTCAGTGCCTTAATCGCTTATTTTCCGCTATTGAATACGATGAATTTGGACAGCCTAAAATCAACCGTGATTATACGTTAGTCTATCAAAATCACTTAGCAAACCATAATAACAATAGCAAAATTTTTGTACAAAACAAAGAAACGCATACTCATGGCGTTGGTGCTGGTGATTTAGGATTGGGCGCTTATAGAGCGGGATGTATCGTTAATGAGCTGATGGGTAAGCCAATCTATGATACAGAGACGTTGGATATCTTCCAGAAATTTGGAAAGTAGCGATTTCGGAAAAAATTTAAAGCTAAGTCATGCGCTGGATTATCTTTATTTGTTGACGATTAGGAGAGATGATTCTTCATCCGCCTCTATGATCGTTAAATGATAAAAAATCATAGGTTGTAGCGTCAAACAGTTTTTCACTTAAGTGAGTCATTGTTTGCTCAAAATTATAATTGCTATTAATAATGAGTTGCGAAAAGGTTGCCAACGCTATGTTGTATATAGCATTGGCAACCTTTTTTCTGTCTTTAGAGACTATAGAAAGGAAAAATAAACATGGATTTGGCCAGCATCTTTATTCATGACACTACATGGACATTTGCCTTTGAAATCGCCATCCGCGTGATTGTGATGTTCAGCATGATTATTTTATTTCTGCGTTTCACAGGCAAACGTGGTGTACGGCAACTGTCTGTTTTTGAGCTGACGATTATTTTGTCACTGGGTTCTATTGCTGGTGATCCAATGTTCACCAAAGACTTACCGATTATTCAAGCGGTACTGATTATGAGTATCGTGATTTCACTCTATCGATTATCGACTTGGGTGATGATGAAGTACCAGCCTTTTGAGGATTTTTTAGAAGGAAAGTCTCTTTATATTGTAGAAGATGGGCTCTTAGTGCTCGAAAAAATTAAAAAAGGGAAGATGTCACACGATGAATTTTTTGCTGAAATGCGCCGCCAAGGTATTGAACATTTGGGTCAGGTTCGAGTCGGCTTATTAGAGACGGATGGTGAGTTCAGTATTTTATTATTTGCGCATGATGAGGTGCGTTATGGTCTGCCACTTTTCCCTAAGCAATATCAAGCCGTTGATCATATAGAGGCGGGATAGCGATACGCGTGTATGTATTGTGGCTATGTCGAGAAACTCTCAGTGCCTGATAATCTTTGTCGTCGCTGTCAAAGTAAATGTATAGGCTGGGCTAAAGCGATGAATAATGAAGTGGTTAGATAATTGTATTGAGTTAGTCTTTTCTAATAATCATAACTGATAGAGTTTTTTATACGGAAAAGCCTCTAAGGTGACTTCAGCTCCTCTCTTAAATATTTTTAGAACTTATCTAAATGCTAATGCTAGGTTTGGCTCTTAAAAAGCTAGCAGACTTTTATTAATGAGTTTCTGTAGAGTCAAAAGCTTGAAAAGAGGTATGATAATAATGTTAATCGGCTGGATTTATTGACATAGCTTGAATACAACAGGCTCCGCTATAGTTGATGCGGTTAAATTCTTAGTATAAAAAGAAGAGAATATAATATGAAGGATAACTTAGATTTATTATTTTACGAGCGAAATTTAATCGATAATGGCTTGCAAATTATGATGACGCAAAATGTTAAGATCAGTGTTCAATCAACAGATAGATTGACAGAAATGTATTATAAAGATCTTAATACATGGTTGTTTGAGCTACTCTCAAAAGTGAAATCATCTAACTTGGATGCATATGTAGATTTATCTTTTAATGAAATAAATATGATTAAAAGTGGTTTGACGCTATTGGACGAACTTACTTATGGGAAAAGCTTAGAGGAAACAGAGAAAGATAAGGCGCAGAGTTACGCGGACTATAAATTAAAAATGACTGCGTTACGAGAGAAAATCAGTAATATTGAGTCATATAAGATGTATGGAGCTCATGAAAAACAACGAATTAATAGTCGTCTACTAATTTAGTATCAAGTAGTAGTGAGTACGAAGATACTAAAGTTTAGTAAAAGCCCAATTAGAGCTTTTCTTGGCTAAAACTTTTAGAAAAATCATCATGCCGATTGTCTTGATTTCAGTAAGTTTATATCCACCTTTTTCTAAGCATGTAATGATATGAGTAAGGTATCCAATGGTCATTGGATACTCAAAATGATTTAGATATCTATCAATAGACTGGGTAAACAGAAATTATCTGCTTAATATTAGCGTTAAGAAGTGAAGTATCCAAGAGTAAATGGGAGAGAGATGAACTTTGATGCGTTATAAATGATCTGGATATGACATGTTTTTACGTAAATTACGCAGAGTTACATTAAAGGAGTCTTTAGAACTTTATTTACCTACAAAAGTTGATTAAATTTATTTATCATAGATCTATAACTGAAGTATGACTTAATAGACTAATTAACTTATGTACCTAGTTTTTACCTGAGTCATTAGGCATCCTTTTCCTTATATTAAAAATTTTTAATTATTAGGCTTAGGCTCCATCAATGCTTAGGAATGTAATATGGATATTAATAAAACAATCGACTGCAATATAAGAACCCTACTCATAAATAAGGGCAGTGTAATAATTAATAGTGTCGTATTAAGAGAAATTGATAATAATGAGAGATCCGCAAATAATAACTACTTTAAACCGACAGGGAACCTCATAACAAGCTATGTCCATAAAACTGCTATAGATTTAAATAATAGTTGGCCAATAAAAAACGGATATCACACAAGTCCAATACCCCTTTTAAGTTTTCAACTGATGACTCGTGCTGAGCCTGCACAAATGGTTATTGATACTATCGAATCGTTGTTGGCCATAAAAGCAGATGGCGACGAAATCTTAATTATTGATAATAATCATACTAATACTGAGCTATATGAACCGCTTTCGAGATATTGTGCGGGACTTGATACTCGTTTCAAAGTCCGTTTCTATCATGTTGATAGGGTGGATGGCTTTAAGTCTGGTGCACTGAACTTGGCGTTACAGCTCATGGATCAGAGCTGTACTCATGTAGTGGTAGTTGATAGCGACTATCAAGCGCTGCCACATGCTAGAACTTCCATTGTTGCTGCTATCAAGCGCCATTCCAATCATGCACTATTGCAGTTTCCGCAG
>NZ_CP012708.1 GCF_001298525.1 Psychrobacter urativorans | reverse complement strand
GGTTGCAAATCAAAATTGGTGCCAATCTGTAGACCGCCCAAACGGGTAGACCGTGTCCATGACAGCGCACCAGTGAGGATATCGCCTGCACGAACGGTAATCAGCTTATCAGGGAATGACTTACTCCAGCTGGTATCCAAACGCACGGTACGACTATTCCAATCACTGCTATTTTTGTCGCTGTCAGCAGGACGGTTGGCAGTGGTTAAGGAAGTGGAACTCAGCACACCAAGATTATTAAACACGCGCAGTTCACTATAAGCGCTGAGACTTTTGGCGCTATTCTGTGTTTGGGTGCCATAGAGGTTGTAATTTAATAACATGCCAGGAGAGGCGGAGGGTTGCGGGCGCTTATTAGTGCGGGTATTCAGGACGGTGGCGTCCAAATTGAGCATACTAAGGGGGGCAATAAGTTTTAAGGTTTGTCGCCGTACATCATAATAAATCTTGAGGTCAGGCAGGCTGTTTAGCGCTATAGGTTCGGTACTGTTAGGCGGCACAATGAAGCCAAGCTGTTTTAGAATGGTAGCACTGGCTAAGAGTTTCTCGTCACGGAAGTAGAAATGCACCAAACCTGCACTGGCGCCATTAAGAATGACGTCCAGATACAAATCAAAGCTAGAGTCATCATCGGGATTGTAGCTGTCTAGATTGAGCTGAGACAGTCCATCATCTGCAATATCTGTAGAAGCAATGTCATTTAGCTCTACGGCGTGGCTGGCAGATACCGCCAAGCACTGCAGAATAACGAATTTAGCGAGTGGCAGTGCCCATCGTGACGTTTGGAGTCGTCTGAGTTCCATTGAGCATAACCTTGAATTTACCACCGGTCGTCAGGGCTGATGGCGGTATTTTCAGTGTCCAGTTCATCGTCGCACCGGGTAACACATACCCTAACAGCCCCGGATTAATAACCGTACTAGTACCAGCAGTATCCGTAAAGCTCAAACCAGCCAATTGGGCATGACCATTACCATTATTACTGACTCGGAGTTTTACCTCTTTGCCATCCGGTTGCAGGTGAGTACTCCACTGCAACTGCGGACTAGTCTTGTCTACCCCAACCGGCTGTACAAATACTGGTAAAGAATAACTTAACGCAAATTGTAAGCCCGTCTTTTGAGTGGCAGACTTAACGGGTATCTCGTTAATCAAAATACGGTAAGCATCTTCTACAGCGCCACTACCTTGCGGCGGTGCCTTAGCACGAATAATACGGATGAGTTGTTTTTTCACCCGCTTTGAGCTTAATCATTGGCGGACTGGCCAATAATCCTCGTGATGGCGTGAGCTGATCGCCTTTTTCATCTTGTGACCACTGATACACGCGCGCTTGCGCCTGTACCATATCGTCACCAGTATTACTCAGGGTCAGACCATTCGCACTCTCTCGAGCTTGTAAGCTTAAGGATATAGGAGATACCTGCAGACCGACTGCCGTGGCCAAACTAGATGACAGTAACAAGGCTGATATAAACGCAGGTGTCGCTACACGGCGTAACCAAAGATTTAACATGTTAGTAACTTACGTTAATAACAACAGCGTCAGTATATGTACTAGGTGAAACGTCAGCAGAGCCAGTTACTGTGGCATATACAGTATTTTTGATATCAGTTGCGTAAAGCAATGCTGTGCCACCTACGGTATTACCAGTTCCGCCCCAAGGAACAAGACCAGCAGCATCAGTGGTTAATTTATATGCAACTTCTTCAAGAGTGCCAGTACCACCCAACATGACACCAGTACCATCAACATTGGCACCAGTTGGTACTAGAGAAATAGCATAAACAGCACCCTTAGAGCAATTCAAAATGATCTCAGTGCCTAGGGCAGCAGTAGATGCACCTGCTCCTGCAAGAGTTTTACCGAGGTCAATATCGCCTGTACCTGTGTTAATAACACAAGTAGCTTCAACTTCGAGATCTACATTAAAGCCGCCAGCAAGAGCATCAGCAGCATTCGCACCAGTCATAGCGGCGAATCCGCCAAGGGTAAGCATTGTAGCGGTCAGTAGGGTTTTATTAAATGTCATGGTCATTCTCCAGTGAGAGTAAATCTCATAGTGTTTCAATGATGCAGAGGTGAATATTAAATTCATTATTATCCTCTGCCTTGCTAAATAGCGGAAATTACGTGTTTTAATAATTTAGAACCCATGAACATAATTTTTTTATGTGGTACTAGCAGAATATATATTTACATAAACGAAAATATAGACGTAATTTAGATATTTAATGTAACATTAAATATACAATTAAGCATCTTAATTATATTAAATATATCAATTATTTATCCGCTAAATAATATAGATGTCTATTAAATAAACATTATTGTCGAGAGCATTTTTGCTGTTTTCTATCTTTATTATTAGGGTGTGGAATGTATAGAATTGGGTAATATAGTGGTGCACCCAATAAGTCCTGATGCTACATCAATGACGACTGTTGTATTATGAAAGGTTCTAATAAATGATTTATTGAGAATATGGCATTTATGACAACTTCCAACAATCGCCCTGAAAAACGCACCCGTGAAATCACCATTCGTGTCACAGATGACGAGCTAAAAAGACTGCATGAGCGCAAGACTGACGCGACCTTAGCAGGATGGATGCGTAACTTATGCTTGGGGGCGACTCCGATTAAACAAGCAGACCCTAATATGGTTCGCGCCTTGGGCCGTATGGGGTCTAACCTCAATCAGATTGCCAAACATGCCAATACACATAATGAGCTGGATCAGAACGTATTAACTGAAATCAGTGCCATTAGAGAGATTTTGACTGATTTGATTGAGAAAAACTTACAAGGTGATAACTGATGCTGGTTAAGTTCTTTCGTCATGGCACAGGTTCAGGCGCAGGGCCGCTTAATTACCTGTTGGGTAGTGATAGGCAGCGAGCAGACGCAAAGGTGCTCTATGGCGATCCTATGATGACGGAACAGCTGATTAATGCCACGCCATTTAAGCAAAAGTACAAATCAGGGGTATTGTCCTTTACTGAACGAGCCGATTCATTCACCGATAAGCAGAAAATGGATATCATGCAGCGTTTTGAGCAGACGTTGTTTGCCGGTCTTGATCCTGATCAATACGATATTTTATGGATTGAGCATAGCGACAAAGCCAAAGTAGCTAAGACAGATGAATACGGAGCGGTGATTGAGGGTAGTGACACCGTCGGACGGCTAGAGCTAAACTTTGTGATCCCCTGTATGGAGCTAAGGTCAGGTAAGAGTTTACAGCCCTTTTTTGCAGGGGCGGACTTGGTACGGGTGAATGCGCTGAAAAATATCATCAACCATGAGTATAAGCTGACCAATCCTGATGATCCTATACGCAAGCGTGAGGTGAGTCCTTATGTGAATAATGCGCCACGACCCACGCCTTTTGACGTGAAGCGTAAAAGCAGGACAGAGAAAGATGAGGTGGATGAAGACGCTGAGATTATCAAGAACCCACCCAGCCATGCGCTGCTCAAAGATGCCATTGATCGGCAGATGCTCAGATTGTTTAAGCAATCGCGTTTACAGCACAGACTTGATGTGAGTTATGTGCTGAAAGATTGGGGATTGACCATCGAACGACAGACGGAACGTTCAATCAGTGTGTCTCACCCTAATATCAAGAAGAATATTCGGCTCAAAGGTAACATCTATGAGCGGGATTTCAATAGTCGAACCGCTCACCCCTACAGTAAAGAGAGAGAGCAAAATAGCTTTGATAACGATAGCCGTTACCAGTATCGAAAAGACTTAAAGACGTGGCAAACGGGTATGGAAAAGAAAGTAGCCTATCATCAAGAACTGTATGGCGATATTAAAGCCCCTGAACCGCTAGATCTTGGTATCCATGCAACCCTACCTGATAATGAATCAGAGTTCGATAAGAAAGAGCTTAAAATGGCAATACCCAAGCCCAAACCAAAGCGCACCTACTATCCTCGACCATAAACTAGGCGGTTTTAAGCGGCTTAGACTGTCTATAACCCATCTTCTCCAAGTAAGGCCTATATTTGCCTTGCTTGCTTTCGTCTGCAAGCTCACTGGCAATGATCGCAGCAAATTCAGCGGTGCTTTTACCGATTGGGGCATTGCTACCCAGTTCAGGTAAGTTTGCCAGCTTGCTACTGAACGTGGCTATTTGGCTGTCCGTCATGTTGTGGAATAGGTCGGGGGTGTCCGTGTCTCTTGCTTTATTCTGAGCTGCGTTGTTATGCTCAATGACTTGCTTTCTTTTGAATGTGAAAGATATAGAGGTAATAGTTTTGCCTGTCTTATGCTGCTCATACTTGACGGTTATGTCTGTATGCTCATTAATTTGTTTAACGGCATGGTCTAGTACCCTCGTTTTAAAATTACACATTTGCTTGTATTGTTCAGGCTTAACGCCTAGTTTTTTACGCAAGTTATCAATCGTTATCTCGTTAGTTTTACCAACAGACTTCCATTGCATCATCAACTCATAAATCCTGATTGCATACTCACTTTGTAACTCGCTCACCTGCTTTAGATCGTACTCGGTGTATTGTTCACTTAGCCTCGTTATCAATGGGATAACGTCATCGGTAAACTGTAATTCAATCATTCCAGCTGCATTAATATATCTTATCTTTTGTACCCATCTAATAAAGTTATGGGCATCTTTGCCTGTCTGTTCGTGAATATCATCATATTCAAAATGAGCATCAAATAAGCCTCTGGTCGCACTTTTCAATGCTTTATATGCTGAATGCTTTTCTACCTTAAATTGCTCTTGGTAGCTGCTTGCATGGATTTGTAGCACCCCTCTAGCATCAATCAGCTTATCCTGTGCGCGAGCAGCTACAATTGCTAAGAAGATAATGCGCTGTTCAGGTACGCCAAGCGAGTAACTGGCGCTGATTAATTTATTATGTTTGGCCACTAACTTGCTCATTATTTGCTTACTCGTTGACGGACGATAAAAACATTATAATATCATTAAATTACAATCTATAATACATTGTAATTATAAGGTCGCTAAACGTAAGGGTATGGGTCGCTAAACGTAAGGGTATGGGTCGCTAAACGTAAGGGTATGGGTCGCTAAACGTAAGGGTATGGGCGTTAAGAGTTATGACTGGTAAGGGCTACAGCGAGCGTAAAAGCTCTTAAAAGCTCTTAAAAACATTAAAAACTAAAACTCCATCTATTTCTGGAATAAAACACTACCTTCTTACCTCTTTAATTACCTAGGCAATTGATAATTTCAATTAGGAATCAGTTATTAAACTTTAAAAATAGCAATATAGATCTATAGATAGATATCTCTAATTTTGACTATCATCTAAGTAAACACACAAAATATCGCGAAAACACTACATTATGAGCTTTTCCCTTTAGGTCAATGCTATATGCTTTTGTAATTTTAGTATTAACAAAAGAGGAAAAAACGATGAAGGTAGGTGATAAATTGATCTGTATAGATGGAAATGCTTGTTATGTAGCAGGTGAGATTTACACTGTCGGAGATTTCATAAACGATAAGTTTTTTAAAATAAGGACAGGCTTTGACAATGGATATTGGTATGCAACAAAAGATGATGAAGGCATATATGTGCGCTTTAACTCAAAAGAAGATCAAGTTAGTGATGCTTGGTTTGATGAATTAGAATATCAGGATTATGCTTAGCAAAAATTACCTTCCAAATAGCTATTCGCTCACTTGTTATAGTAACCCCTGATAAAAATATGGTATTCCTATTATTTAATAATTAGAAAAAGGCTAATGATAGCTTTCACCGTTTCAGTACCCTAGTGAGGACTTGAATACTCCGCTTTAGGGCACTGGTAATGCTATTTTAATGTACTCACCTCTAAAATTTGCCTCTTATGTAGGTGCAAAGCTATTAATTTCTCCAGAATAATCTCAAAGGTTGCGTAATATGGATAGTTTTCATCAAGCTTTAACTATCAAAAAATCAGTATTAATTTTGTCAGCATTTTTGATGCTTAATGGTTGTCAGACAGTAGATAATGACCCTAATAAACAAACTATTGAAAAAAAGGATAATGAGCCTTTCTTTACCTATGCTTTACCGAAAAGTACTTTAGCTCAACCTCTTATCGTTACTCCAACAGCTATTGTAGTAGAGTTTAAATTCGATAATGGTTGTCTGTTAGCTTTTAATGGAACAGACTGGATGACACCAGTTTTTCCTGAACATCATGTAAAATTTGATATTAAGAACAAAGAATTAAAACTCTTAGGTCAGAAATATAGAATGGGTGAGATGATAGAAGCTGGTGGTTACACAACCCCCTATACATCTAATAAAATTAAAAACATAGCAAATACGCCTGTCAAAGAATGCATTACAGAGCGATTAGTAGTTTTTTATGGTGATTATGAGGCGTACACTCCATAGAAATAACTTCAATGCTACTGTTAGTAAGCTATACCCTAATATTTTACTGTGAAAAAGCCACATCTAACACATCTCCATTGAGGGGTAAAATAAACACAGTACATAGTTAACAGTAACCAAAGCCCCGCAGTACATATTGTCAAAAGTAAAAGTGTTCGCCACTTAATGTTAATAGGTTTTCGAGAATGAAGCGTTAACCTACAGCAAGACTCACAGATTAAATATTCTTTTTCTATTTGATTGTCCATCATTCTTCTCTAAAACGAAGCTTACCCTCTTAACAATCGACTATAGTGCTTCCCTAATAGACTCACGGCACAAATAGCTATGAAAGAGTTTCCCCCCAACGGACTAATCCTACTTACTGTAGCAGGATTAGTTATTCTGTCTTATCTTTGGATGTAGAGGCATGGCGTAATATTCTTAAAGGAGCTGAGTCAGAGTTAAAAATACCTTAATAACTAGGCATACAGCCTATCGTTTAAGGTCGGTATAACACCCCTATCATGATTCATTAGGCATTATAAAATTAATAATACGCTATCGATTTTGTTTACCTACTGCTCTTTTTGAAATTATTAAGACAACGTTTATCCAAAAAAATCGACCATTAATCTTCTTTATATTTATTTCGATAAAATACCCATGTATTGTATCTGTCATTTTTTTATTGTAAAGAAAAATAGTGATAAATACTGGTGATGAACTGATCTGTACCGATGGCAACAATTGTTATGTAGAAGGATATATCTGCACTATCGGCAATTTTATAAATGAAAGGTTTTTTGAGGTAATGACAGGTAATAAGAAGGAGTGTTGGTATGCGAGAAAGGATAACGAAGGTATCTATGTTGCCTTTGATGCCTTTAAAAGGGTTGTTTGGTTTGACAAGTTAGAATATTAAGTGGGTACCTAAAAAAATTCCAATAATAGACAGTGGCTAATGTAGTCAGGATTATAGATTATTGTTCTAAGCCACAGTGGAGACACGTCCACCTATGGGTAAAAATATCAAATAGGATCACTAAGACCCATATGCCAGTTATGAAAGCAATTAAAAATAAAACCTTCCACCCTTTAAGCTTAATTATTTTTCGCCCGCGCCTTATTTTTCTACCATAGCAACAGGACGTGGTTTGTTGATTGCTTTTATTGCCTTGCATAATCGTCCCATAAAGCTCATTTTTTTTGGGAGCCATACTAATAGAAAACGTATGTTTAGGCAACTTGGTCAATACTTACAGCGCTTTATCATCTCTATCTCTATCAGTCCTTAGTCTCTAAAGAGGTAAGGAAATTAGCCAATTTTTACTTGAAATCTCTACGCATGATACAAAGCATGCCCACACCAAATTCTCTTAGTGCAATCACTCAAATTTAAAGGGTTCAGGACAAGCAGTATCACCATATTTTTCACGCTTAAAACTTTCAACTTACCTCGTAGGTCTGAAGTATGCTTATAATGCCAATTATATGAGGTCATTTAGGCTGAATAGTCGTTTTGAGGTGTCAAAATAACGCTCCACTAATTAATAGTGAGGCGTTATTTATAACTTACTAGTTTATTTGACAGACTTACTTAGCAATAGCTTTAAAGCTAGCGACTTGATAAGCATTAGTAATGGTCAAAACAGGTGAGTTGTTGGCACTTTTGCTTATGCTGTATTTACCTTTTACGGTGTCCACGGCTGCTTTATCAAAACTTGCTTGTGGTTCTGGGCAAGCCATTCTGGTGCTTCTTATATTGCCTACCTGTACGTTGCCATTCACAATGCTATAACCAGCAGCCATGTTATTACAAGTATTCAATAGGCTAACAAAATTATTACCGTTCTCACTCGTAAATTCTAAAATCAGTGGGTTACTTGGATCAAAGAATAGCTGAGGAACTTTAGTGTTATTAGTTCCTTTGGCATCAACCAATTGCCAATTATAGGATTGTAGGATATTTGATGTAACTGTCTGTTCTACTGGAGTTGTCACGGTAGGGGTAGTTTGGCAACCAGCAGCCAACGTACCTACTGCTAAAACACCTGCCATTATTACTTTAGTCATGTTTTTCATATAAAACGCCTATAATATTCATATTTTATGTATCAAAAGTGGGCATTATTGCAGAGGGAAAAAAGCGATACAAGCACAAGTAACCATTTAAATACCGTGTTTCTAATGCGATACGTAGAGATGATACTCACTGTGTACACTTAGATGTACACTTGAGTTATTTTAATAGCTCAACCTACTAGCATATATAGCTTATAACCAAGGGTTCAAGTCCTCACTAGGGAACCGAACTTATCCAACATACTCATAAGCCTTAAAATTCAAGATACTTTCTAAATTGTAATTTCACTCTTAAAATCTATCTGCTTGTTCGTCATCAAGATACTCTTTCATAGGTCGTTTGGTGAACTTGCTAGGGTCTTTCTTGAGCCAAGTCGCCATGTGCGTAATCCATGCACTAGATGAGCTGTTAGCAGGATTTTGTGGCATTACCAAGTGAGCATAATCAGACATGAATTTCTTGCTATTCACAGCCCTAGCAAGCTGTTTAGGATTTAGTGCATTGACTTCATTGTCAGTTTTATTGTTTATCCAGTCTATCGTGTTAGGGTCACGATTCGGTTTAACAGTTTTCTCGATTGAGTCAATTTTTATAGTGAATTTGAAAGCATCAACCTTACGCCCATTCTTGTATTGCTGATATTTGACGGTTATATCTGTGTATTCATTTATCTGCTCTACCGCAAAATCTAAAACCTTCTCTTTAAACTGCCCCATCCTTAAGTATTTACCTTCCTCAACTCCCATTTTCCGCCTAAATTCCTCAAGCTGCCACTTAGGGGTAACGCCTTTGCTTTTCCATGCAATTAATAGCTCATATAATCTCAATGCGTATCCACTAGTGAGATTGCTTACTTGCCCTATCTCATAACTGGTTAAACTACTCTCAAGCTCTGTAATTAAAGGGATTATAGCCCTAGAGAAGGTCAATTCTACAAGTGCTTCAGAGTCAATATATGCAACATCAGACACCCAACGGCTAGTGACATTTGCCATTCCTTTTTGTCTTTTCTCTTGATAACTAAATTGCCTTGCAAACAATGTCTTGCTGGCTTCTTTAAGGTTTTTATATGCAGTCTGTCTATGAACACCAAACTGCTTGATATAAGCATCAGCGTAAATCTCAATAGGCTTATCAAAGGCTATGTAATCAAGCTCATTCTTGTGGGTATGTTCTCTAATTACAATGATAGCCAGTAATAACAATCTTTGCTCAACAAGTGAAAGGGTATAGCTTGCCTGAATAAGAGAGTTTTCTTTTACCACCAAAGATTTATCATTCATAAGTACTCCTTCATTTTTAACGGTATTAATACACTCTAACATAGAAAGTGTATTAATGGTAGATAAAGGTGTACTTATTGGTAGATAAAGGTGTACTTATAAATGAATTTTGGTAGATAAAGGTGTACTTATTGGTAGATAAAGGTGTACTTATGAACGCTGTGAGCTATACTCTTAGTGGGCTGGAGAGGACTGGAGAAATATGACAAATATTATTTAAAAATAACAAATAGGATTTTTTTGATTTTTTAAATAATAAAAGACTAAAAAAAAGAGCACTTAAATCGAAATATCTTGGTCTTTTTTATGTTCTTGGGGTTATCTAATGTATCCATTCTTTCTAGATCATCCATCAATTTTTTTAACCTCAACCAAAACTTCAGGATTTTTCAAGTTCTCAAGTACTTTTAGCATTCTAGTGACTTTATTTTGCTTAGACCTCGATAATGAGCTGTAGAAACTACTCTATTTGTCCACAGAATTAGATTTAAGCGCTGTCTAAACCTATTTTTATACCATCCTAGCTTATTTAATTTTATCCTTATCTACAGCGATTTTACGGCTTTCTAGCTGCATTGCCTCGTTTATCCTAGTAATCTCCTCTTGATTTAGCCCTTTAGTCGCTATCAGGTAAGGCTCAACACGCTTTTTTAAAGTCTCATAGCTCTCTTCCGCAACGCTTTTATCAATCCTAGCCTTCTCGTAGTCCATCAAAATACTGTTAGCAGCCTTCACGGTCGGTTCTATTTGCTCAATAACGGCTGATATCACTTTCTCACCGTAGCTAGCCTTGCTTTCAAATAATTCAGGCTTAGGCGGTTCGGTTGTGATCCTAAAATCCCTAGCGTGATTGATGTCGTGGTAATACGCCTTGATACTGGTATGCTTGGCTGTAGAGCCTTCCTTGCCCCTCGTTAGCCCCAGATCAGTAACCGTATTGGCAAAATCAGTCTGCATCTGGCTTAACTTAACCCGACCGCCTAAAAATTCTTTACAGTTCAGCTTTCCTTTTTGATCGATGGGAACCACATAAGCGACCAGCTGCGGTGTGCTTATGTCCCGATGAATACTTAGACCCGCCATATTTTCTGCGCCATGTTTCTCACTGAGCCACTGACCTGCTCGCTCAAAAAATTCAGCTTCCTTGTCAGTTCCCCAGCCTTCCCATTCAGGACTGGCGGTTATCAAATACTCAATACAGAGCACCGCATCAGCGCGTCTTTTTTCAGGAAGCCGATCTTGTATTGCTTTTTTGACTGCTTCAGGGGTAGCAACGCTATGATGATTTTTAGGGGTGCGGTTGGGATCCGCATTGGGCGTTTCTATGGTTCGATAGTTGTGTGCCAGACTGCCACCAATGTTGCCCATGGTCTTTAATTTTGCCGTCCTCAAAATTGCGTAGTTCATCGCCACTTTTTCCTGATAATTGGGGTTAATTTCATTGAAGAGTACTTACTACACCATAAATTCACCCATTAGAAAAGTAAGATTTTTGACGCAAAAACAGGCGAAAAAGGGCTATTTAGGGGGTATTTTTCACTTTTTAGAGATGACGCTGTTTACAAATTGTAGACATCCTTTTCCGTTATAAATCAATGACTAATGTCTGTTTTGTAAACAATTTGTGTACAATTTTTCTATAACTAATTTCATTAAACCTAACAATATCAGCAACTTGGCAGTCCCTTTAGGGTGCGTATGGTGTAGTCATTAAATTGAATAATTTAATGACCAGAAAAAATAGGTAGAAAAATCGGTTATTTTCTACCTGTCGTCAGCTTTTTTAGCAAAAAAGGCTGATAAGAGCGTTACTACCTCATTACGATGCTATTTTAATGCATAAGTGAGGCAAAATAGCCTATAGTGATGCCATTTTACGGTATTCTCCCTACAAAAGACGGGTAATCAGGGTTAATATTTTTATAGGTGCATAACGATGGCGACAAGAACAAAATTTTCAAAATTTCGGTCGCTGTATGCGGTGATTGAGAGTTTACTGGATACCTATACCTCAAAAGAACCAGTTAATAAGCTTCCTATGTTAGCTAATGAACTATTTAAAATAGACTAAGATAGGAAAACCACTAATAGTGGACTACTAAATTTTAATTACATAAAATCTTACTCAGTCTCTAGGATTCAGGCTTAACAGCTGCCTTCTTCGCTTGTTCCCGTCTTTTATACTCATAAACAAGAGGTTGCAAGCTATCAGGAATAGTCATATATATTTTATATTGCTTTATTTCCTCATTATCCATGCCCAGCTCTTTCTTAACTTTGGCTCTCAACTCTCTAACTGCAACACGCTGCCGATGACAAATAAATGTATCCAACAATAACTGATAGTTTTTTAAATCTGCTTTGACGATGTTCATCACATCCTTAGCTGACATAGTACTAAATGGATCTTTATGTGCAGTTAAAAAGCTCAATTTCTTATTATCCACACTGGTTCCAAGCAGCTTAAGTATTTGAGCGCCTCTATAAGTATTTATCTGATCATAGAGCTTTTCCATGTTTGGCATATCTTCTATGATTCTTTTAAACACATAATAATCCACTGGGTAGTTCTTAGCATCTTCCCCATCAAACTCTAATTCATGCACACCGCAAATACAGGCAATGAATAAATTTTTAGATACCGATCCCTCAGCCCTGAATGCATTCACACGCATCATATTTACCTGACGCTTAGAATATCTCTTTTCATTCATAACCCATCCTTATTATGCTAAATATTGCACCTATCATACCCCAATAATTATATGTCTATACTGGTTTTTGTCATATGTATAGACATAGATAAAAACCAGTATAGACATTAGATAATTTATATATACACATTGGTTGATATTAGGTATAGACATACAAATAATACTGTATATAGACATACATATCAAACCTATATAGACAGTGAGATAGAGTTTAATTTGGCTTATTAAGCCAGCAGTCTTGAAAGGGGGCGATTTCACTGCGTTACATCTTCCCTTTCAAGTGCTGTCAAAGAGGGCGCCGCCCCCTTTGATCCCCCAACAACAATGCATAGTTTAAATATTATTTAAAAAACTATCTGAGATATAGACAATCAAGAATTACTTCTACCTCAGATACTTTCTCAATTTACTACTTGCTAGTAGTTATCTAATATAGTTTTCAACCGAATAAATAAATCTTTATCTTTAATAATTTACATTGATAGTGACTGTGTCAGAGTAGTTACCTGGCTCAAAGTCGAGGCTGGGTACAGTAACATAAACATTATGGTTTTCAGGCGCACCGCTACCCTTTCCCTTTACCCCATTACCTACGTCTTCAGAGGTGGCAGTATTACCCCATATCATTCCACCATCGCCGGAAGTGGAACGCAATTGGTATGGAACTCCATTGCTATCACCGAGGTTTTTTGTCATAACTCCGGCACCATCTTCGTTGCCATTAGAAGGGGATAAGCCGATATGGTAAGTTGCATTATTGGTACAGGTTACATTGATGGCGCTATTGCCTTTAATGTTGATTAAATTTGCAGGCTTACTGCCCAAGTCGATATCAGAGGCAGAGTTGATTATACAGCTAGGAATGACTTTGGCTTGAACAGTGAATGGAAAGGGGGCCGTGTTCTGCGATTCTGATAAGCATTGTTGTGTGTCAATATTAGAATCAACCGTTACGTACGTTAATGCAGTATTACCCGCTGTAAAAGTCGCCGTGTAATCATCTGCTGTGGGGGCGGTATTAGAGAGTAAAGAGGTTTTAATAATGGTTTCTTTAATGGTTGGTGTAGTGATACCTGGGGCTACGCTGAAGAAATCAATAAACTCCGTGCCTCCTACGTCGCGTTTACCCCAAGTGGCATTACTCATGCCACTTAGTGTCATATTGAAATTTAATTTTAATTCTGAATTATTAAGCCCAATCATTTGGCGTGGATTGACTTGGGAAGGTTTATTAGTACCACCATCGACATCAATACAAACGGATGCCCATTCAATGACATCGGAGGTATTTGTACAACTGTAAGTCAGCGTTTGCTCAACACTAGCATTGTTAGCATTGGCAAGGGTAATGGGTTCAAAATTAGGGGAAACGAAGCTGTCTACTTTGCAAGTAAGAGCTTGTGCATTTGACGGGAGCCACAAGGCGACTAGCAGCAACAATAGGCAGTATCGGCTCTGAAACAGAGGTGTTTTAAGCAACTTGATTTTAAATAGTGTCTTCATGGTTATCCCTTCTGACATATAAGGGGGCCGATGAGGGGAATCTCATCACCCTGCTTAGTGTAATCAAAGCTAACGGTACAAATATCATCAGAAGGTGTAGTTACCTCCAAAGTATTATGCTCATCAAGTGTGTCTAGATAGACCTCACCATCAAAACCAACGACGGTCGAAGGTACGTCTGTATTGCTGAGCTGCCGTACTTGACTGCCAAGCGGCAGCGATTGGTTATCACTGTCTACTAGGATAACAGATGCCGAACGCACCGGTTTGATACCAAAAGCAACAAGGATACCTGCGCGGTCAGTAGGGGTGGCATCAATGCTTACCTTATCGATCCGCAGATCAGCGGGCAGCTGCATCGTGTCGATGCCGATTTTGTTATCTTGATAGGCGTTCAGCGGTGAGACGAGTAACAGACCACGGCTATTGGTCGTGCCAATAGGGGTATTTTGCAATAGAACGGGCACATTAGCGATATCGCCTGTAGACACCACCGCAAAACCGCTGTTGATTTGTCGGGCAGCAAACAGTCCGCCACCCATTTTTACTAATGCTCCTCTGGCACTGGCAAAGCTTGCGTAGCTACCATCGTTACCTCTAATACCGGCTTGTGCTTGACCGTAGCGTCCAAGGTAATTTAGCTCAGCAAGACCGCCTGTGCTGTCTTTGTTATTTTCGCTGTTGTCTAGGCTGTGCCGCGCTTGCGCTCGCCATCCCAAACCACCCGCACTTGGTGCAGATTTTGATATATCGGCTGCACCGACGCTGCTATTATCAGTATGTTGAAGGCTGCTGCTCAGCGAGATATTACGATCCATTGAGAAGGAGGCGCTAAGAGAGGCGCTATTATTAGCGGAGTCATTGATATCATGATTGTAATTGGCGCTCATTCTTAAGCGCCGACCAAAAGACTTAGACCAATAGGCACTGGCAAATTGTGTGCTCTTTTGCTCCGCTTGTGCCACCTGATTATAACTTACGCCAAAACTTCCTAAAGACTGCGTACTATAACCAGTAGAAATTTGCTCACTTCGGCGAGCAGGAGCAGAGCCATACTGAGAGCCCACGTCACGGTAATCATTACTGCTACCCAAGGCACTCGCACCAATATTAAAGCGGCGGTTATTCCATGAGTAGCTGGTGCTATATTGTGTGCCAACTTGATCTTGGCTTTTACTGCCAGCTAATGAGGCAAATAAAATACCACCAGCCACTACCAAGCAGCCACGTACCGCCAACACCTACATTGCTCAGACCATTCGTCACTTCGGCATGAGTTTCTGCACTAAATCGGTTACTGAGGCCATAACGCCACGTGCCACTGGCAGCAATATTACGGCCGTAACCAAAGGACTCGTTGCCATAATTTTCACGCACCGCCCCAATCTCTAATGACCAGTCAGCAAGACCCGGCTGTAATAACCGATGGGCATCATATAAAGAAAAATTCAGCGTGGTACTCTGACCTAAGGCATCGGTTACCACCAGCTGGGCAGTGCCTGCGCCACTGAAACTAGGAGCCGTATTAAGCTCAAATGGCCCAGCAGGTACATTGCCGCTATATTGCTTAAGCCCATTCACATACAGCTCCACTGCTGAGGGCAGAGTAGCAGAACCAAAAAATGTAGGTAATGGCGTGGTTGACCGATAG
>NZ_CP012707.1 GCF_001298525.1 Psychrobacter urativorans | reverse complement strand
CAGTTTTTTTCTGATGCTACATAGATACTCAAAAGCCCTCACTCGCTTATTAATTAGAGTCTTTTTTTGTAACCATAACCCTTATTAGTAAAAACACGAATTACAGGTTTTTTTATACGAATTACAGGTTTTTTTATACGAATTACAGGTTTTTTAGTATGAATTCGTGTTTTTATTTTTTTTAAGCCCCCTGCAAGGGCGAAATAACGACTCTAGATATTCAATCACCCCTACGGTATGCTCGATTATCTAGAATCCTTTTTCGTTGGGGACACCCCAAGCCCCAAACACCACCAAAAGCGTGGTGTCCAAAAACCAATACTTCGGCAGCTGATTATGGCAATCGTCCACATTGAGACCAAAGCAATTTCCAGAAAAGCAGGGCAATCTGCCGTTGCTTCTGCCGCTTATCGTGCCGGTGTCATTCTTAACGATGTGCGCTATGACAAAACACATGACTACTCAAAAAAATCAGGAGTGATGAGTGCAGATATTATTTTACCCAGTACGCTACAAGCCAAAGGTGTGATGGTCAGCCGTGAGGAAATATGGAATAAAGCTGAAAACGTCGAGGGGCGATCCGACAGTCGAGTCGCTAGAGAATGGCTGGTTAATCTGCCTCACGAATTAAACGAAGACAAACGCAAGTCATTAGCACATGAGTTCGCCCAAGCCTTAGCGGACAAATACAACATTATTGCCGATTGTGCCATTCATTCGCCTAGCAAGAAAGAAGTGGCTCGTGGCGCAGACCCGCGCAATTATCACGCGCATATTTTAGTCACCACCCGAGAGGCGCAGCTGGACGCAAACGGCAGCCTGTTCTTTGATAAGCAATTCAAGATACCGTTTGAGTGGTCAAACAAGAAACGTGCTGAAAATAACTTGCAGTCTTCTATTCAAGAAATCAAAGACATTCGGCAGTTATGGGTAGATATGGCAAACAAAGCGTTAGTAGAACTGGATATCACGCCATTGGATGCCCGCAGTTTTAAAGATCAGGGTTTAGACCGTCTGCCAACCATCAAAATGGGCGTTGATGCCACTCATATGGAACGCAAGGGCATCAAAACGGACAAGGGCAATGAGAACCGAGCTATTAGGGTCATCAATCAGCGCAAAGCGATCAATAAACTAAGGAGCGAAGATGAGCGACATGTTCATGAATACATTGAGTGGTCATGTGAAAGAATTGAGTGGACAGCTCATCGACATCAACAAGTCATCAAATGCCTTGATGACAGCCAACAGCGAATTGAAAGTAGCAAACGAGGCATTGCATCGGCAGCTCGCCGAAGTCAACTCAACCAAAGCGTCGCTGAAGCAAACCTTTCTAACGCTGAATGGGCAAATAAACGAGCTAAACGCCTCATCAAAATCACTGGCACAAGTCAACAAAGCATTGCAAGAGACCAACAACAAGCAATCGTCATCAATAAAATCATTGCAGAAAGCGCTAACAGAACCCCAGCCCCAAGCCCTTTCGATGACCACGCAAGCCGAGCAAGAGCTACTCGACTTGCTGAACAAAAAAGACGATTTGATAGCGCAGCAACAAGAGGTGATAGAGAAACGCGATACAGAGATCGACAAGTTGAAGACGCTTATCAGCGAGCTGAGCGAAACAAACAGCAGTTAGCCTTGCTTTTTGTCTTTCGTCACAATGACACCAATCGCCTTAAAGCCAAGTGGATGGAAGATCCTGATGACTATCCAGACAAATTTGATTACCGCCAAAGTGACTTACTCGATCAGTTTTCTAAAGACTGTCAGCTAGAACGGCATGAAGGTGAAGAGATTCATAGTTATCATCAGCGTATCACTCAGTTGATGACCGCAGATTTTAGAAGCACCAATCAAGAAATGGTTAATTTATTACGTGATCCAAAAACCGAGCGAGCGCAATACAACGCGATTAAACAAGAATTTGAAGACTTCGTACAGGCTTTAGATAAGCAAAGAGAAGACCACAAAGACCAAATCCGACTTCCTATTGAGAGACTCAATGCCACTACAGATATGGTGAAAGTCGTTGCTACTGCGGTCAATTACTTACAGAAACTAGATGATTACATCAACAATGAAACCACTGTTGAGACAAATAAAACATTAGCGCGTGAACATCGTGGCAAAACAATTAACCGTACGGTAGAAGCTTATCGAATAGCGTGCTTCGGTATTCCGAACTTTCAGACCTGATATTATAGAACGCACTCAGAGACGCTACAAGTGCTTTAAATAATTTTACTAGGGTTATGGCAACGAGCTATCTAAAGAGCAACAGTGGACGTTAAATCTTCATTGATGATATGAGTGAACGTCACCAACACTTACTTATAAACCAAGGCGCTAATTCTTCTTTTAATTATTTTTTCAATCTAGATTTTAGCTTACATTCTGATCATTGAGTAAGTTTTAACCCCTCATTTTCTTTTTTTTTTAATCAGTTATCACAACCAAAAGCTTTTAATGCTTTTAATGCTTTTAATGCTTTTAAGTGGTCGTTAAGTATTGAAAATAGGAGGCTGTAGAGGAGTGATGACGACATCTATCGGGTATGATGACGACATCTATCGGGTATGATGACGACATCTATCGGGTATGATGACGACATCTATCGGGTATGATGAGTCGTGATAATATTTGACTTGATGACGACAATATATTATTCTGTCGCTTATACTTTAATAAAATAGATTAGGAAGGTTTGCTAATGAAATCCGACAAAAATGAGAACATGAGTGATTTAGTAGTCAAATCTAATCGTTTGAATACAGCTATACAAAACTTATCATTAGTTGAAATTAGATTGATACAAGTGGCTATTATTGATAGTAGAGAAACGCAGACAGGATTAACAGCAGACAGTCCTTTACGCATATCTGCTAAGCGTTATGCAGAATGTTTTGATGTAGATATTGATACAGCTTACGACGTATTGTTAGCCGCAGAAACAACGCTCTTTGAACGTCGTTTTTCATTTGTAAATAAGCGAGACAACCAAGTAAAAACACGTTGGGTAAGTCAAGTTGAGTATATAAGAGGTGACGGTGCAATTGAAATAATTCTTACGCCAGCAGTCGTCAAAGAGATAACGCGCATTGATGGTTTAAAAAACTTCTTTACTAAGTACCTGTTAGGTCAGACAGCAACACTAAATAGTGTATATTCAGTACGCCTGTATGAGCTTTTAATTCAATGGCGAAAAGCAAAGAAAACACCATTATTTGAGTTAGAGGTTTTTAGAGGTCAGTTGGGCTTAGGAGTCAGTGATTATCAACGTATGAGTGATTTCAAGCGACGTGTGTTAGACGCTGCTGTTGCTGAGATTAACGAAAAAACAGACTTAAGAGTAAATTATAAGCAAGAAAAGGAAAAAAGCAAGATTATAGGATTCAGATTCAAGGTACTTGAAAAACCTAAGACGAGAGAGTCAAAATTGCAAGACGGTAGAGATAATAATATAGCTGATATGTTCGTAATTGAAGAGTTAAACGACAATCAATTAGGGCGTATTGCTCGTAATCCTAGCTTTGTTGCCGATTATAATCACATGGTCAGCTCTACCAGTCCAGCCGGTCAAGACCCTAAAGCATGGGAGTTTGAGATGATCAATCGTCTTAAAAAAGATGCTTCACAGTTCAAGAAACGTCCTCTTAGAGAGTATCTTGAATATTAGAGCTCGTAAATATATTGAGTAAACACTGTTCCCTAGTGAGGACTTGAAGCTTCAACTGTGTGTTATATACGCTAATAGATTGAGCTATTGCATGCATGAGGGAACAAGATGAAATATTTTTAAGTCCTATCTAATGACAAATTAAAGATAGGATTAAATCCTGGTGACAACTTTTTGCTGCTGATACGCTTTTGGAGACATACCATATACTCGCTTAAATGCCTGACTAAAAGTTGAGTTTGAGGCATAACCAACCATCTCACTAATTTGACCAATATTATTTTGTCGCAAACGAAGGTGACTGGCGGCAAGACGTAAGCGGTAATCAGTTAAATAAGTCAATGGTGGTGTACCAACGGTCTCTCTAAACCGCTGAGAAAAACTTGAACGAGACATTCCAGCCTCTTTAGCAAGCTCATGGGTAGTCCAGCTATAATCTGGTTTATCATGCATTAAAATCAGCACCTTAGATAAGTACGGCTCCCTCATTGCTATTAACCAACTGTCTGATGTCTCAGGTAAGCTTTCAATATAGGTACGTAAGCACTCAATCATCACTATGTTTACCCAAAGATTAATCATCGCAAGTTTGCCCAAACGCTCACACTCAGATTCTAACGTAATAAACTTAACTGCAACATCAAACGTTTTAGGCTGACTTTTGTGACTATCGTTATCTTCAGGCAAAATAGCAGGCAACGCAGATAATAAGGGTAAAAGTGGGTCTTTATCATATTGGCACTCAACCAATATTAATTGCACATTTAGCGTACTCTCCTCAGAGACCGTAATAATATCTTGGTTACAGTTAAGCGATATCCTATCCAGCGGCTTAGCTTCGTCTCCATGATAATCTAATGCATAACATACATGTTTATCGCCGTTAGCAATCATAACAACATCACCGGCATACATTTTTCTTGTTGCACCTCCTATGCTTATACAACAGCTACCCGCCTGAACTAAGTAGAAATATATCGCATTGCTACTCTTTATTGAATACGCCCAATCGCCTGAAAACTTTACACCATAATATTTAGTTTCACTTAAGTGCTGCCTTTGCTGGAATAACGTACTAAGCACGTCCATTTATCATGTCCTTGATAATTTATATTCAGCAAAACACTACTATTAGCATCTTCATCTACTAATCATTAACCAAGCAAAAGATTGATTTTAAAAACAGTAGGTTGTGGTTAGGTATAAATTGTATGGTTTTTAATACACTTTGAAAAAATAAGAAAACTTATGTTCTTTTTCATAATAATATATACATATTTACGTTATAGCACATCATGTCTACTTATTAATTAGATCTATATTTTATGAGCACGTATTCGCCCTGTCTCTTTGTCGTATACCCGGTTTGATAGTTGTTTATTAAGAAATTTTTTGGTTTATTTTTATAAATAACTATCATATTATCTGTTCGTTCGTATCGAGACTATTTTAAAAAATTAAATTTTTTCCACAAATAACCAGCGAACATGTGTTCGCTGGTTATTTATTTTTAGTTATAGTCCAAGATCGCAATTTTTGTTTGCAAACTATTTATGAGGTAGCTTATCTTATAGGTATACAAAAAAATAAAACAATAAGAAAAAGATAGAAGGGAGTTTTTATAGTGCGATCGTATTAAATAACTAATAACGATCGCATTTTTTTTAATGTACTGATTCTTTTATTCCCTAAGGTGGAAGCTTCGTTAACTTCCGACAGGAAAAAAACAATATGAATAATTATTTTTATTTTTCAAATTATGAACTGGATTTAATCAATAGTGGTTTGTTGATTATGATGACAAAAAAAGCCAAAAAAAGTATGGAATTAACAGAAGAAAAAAGAGAGCATGATTATGAAGAAGTTAGTTTAGAGCTGTTCGAATTGTGCTTAAAAATAAAATCCCTGAGTAACGAATATACAAACTTATCTTCTCATGAACTGGACTTAATTAAGAGCGGTCTAATTATTTTAGCTGACTGCACTTATCGACAAGGTTTAGAGAAGCAAGATGAAGCGCTGTATTACGAAAGTTTTGATTTGCAGTTCAAAGAGGTGTGGGAAAAAATCCATAATAATGAGTCAACTCAAGTACATTAAGCTAACAAGTTATAGCTCATTTATTAAGCCGATATTCTGTGGTGGAAATTATATTTCCTAATTATTTTGAGACTATGGAAATAAGAGTGAGCAGTGTTTAACTTTGGGGCTTGTATACTTTACATGTATATATTATTTAAACTCTTCTACCGTTTAGAAGAAGAAAAAGTGATGGGTTTTAGAAAGTTATAACTCTGATAATAATTAATATATTGAGTTCCACGTATTAAGTAAATAAAAAATCAGCACATAGAATAGATTCTGTGTGCTGCTTTTTTAGATTTTATGAGTAATGTATGTAAAGCTATAAGTCGTAAGGTTTATTACTTTTCCCCACACTGACAGCATTTCGAACACATACCGCATTTATCACAAGTCGATGAACAGGTGTATCCACATTTCGGACAAGTACAGCTAGAATTATAATGTACAGATGTTACCAATGATTTCAGTTTATTTCTAGAAATGAAGTTCATAATAAATCCTTATTTACGATAGATAATTCAGTATGTCTAGTCTTAATAAAATATTTCGTACTGCTACTGTTTATCCAATAGCGTTATGAGTAATTGCCAATTAACTTTCCAGTTGGTCTATCATTCCTTGGTACTTTTCTTTCTTAGTAGTAATCTTATTGCGTTCTTCTTCCGCGTTATCTACTGATCCTTCAGAGTCTTCTATTTTCTTATCAAAAGCTTCTAACTCAGCGTTCATGCTATCCAGAAGTCTATTAAGCAGCATAGCGACGGCTTTTTCTGAAACTTCGTGAGTCATACCTGAAGTTTCAGATAGAAGATCATCTTTAAGTTTAGAAGCCCAATGATAGATATTAGCTATCGTCGTACCGTGCTTGGCTTCTTGGTCAGAATCAGAATTATTCTCTTTATCAGACATAAGGTCATCTTTAAGCTTAGTAGCCCATTGATAGATACTATTTATCGTCAAGCTGTGCTTATCTTCTGCATCAGACTTATCTTCTGTATCAGACTTATCTTCTGTATCAGACTTATCTTCTGCATCAGACTTATCTTCTGTATCAGACTTATCTTCTGTATCAGACTTATCTTCTGTATCAGACTTATCTTCTGCATCAGACTTATCTTCTGTATCAGACTTATCTTCTGCATCAGACTTATCTTCTGCATCAGACTTATCTTCTGTATCAGACTTATCTTCTGTATCAGACTTATCTTCTGTATCAGACTTATCTTCTGTATCAGACTTATCTTCTGTATCAGACTTATCTTCTGTATCAGACTTATCTTCTGTATCGGTTTCATAGTCGTTAACAGCATTGTAATCGTCAAAATCGCCATCTTCATACACTACAGTATCGCCTTTTAGAACTTCTACACCCGTCACTGCATCATTTGAAAGAGATTCTGTTGTGTTCTCAAGAGACTCTAAGGCGCTCTCTATGCTATTTTGATTAACAGATTTATCGGCCATGACTCAAAGTCCTCATTATAATTTTAGGGTAAAAAGATGGAGACTTAATACTAAGCTACGACCGTTTTTTGTTCAGTGCTTTAATGTAAATAAACACCAACAAAGTTTACCCCGATAAAATCTATAGATTATTCGATAACTAACCATAATCTATTGTACTTTTATCCGTACACAATCGGTGTACGTAAATACTCTCGAACGTCCTAGAGTTTAGTATAAATTAATAGAAAGCTATCGATTGCTCTGCCATCGTCGCGTCATATGAAATCAGCCCATTCTTAAACCTTTCTTCCTTAACTATAATAAGGATATTGAAATGAAAATATTAATATTAAGTAAGGCGTTTCAAAATAAATTATGGATAATGTTTTTGGTGAGTGTCGTTGGTCTCAGCGCTTGCAGTAGTGAGACAGAAGAGCCGGCTACCAATACGGAGTCTAGCGAAATGAAACCTGTGCAAAAAGAGGACGACGCTGAAGATCAAATGACTGCTTCTATAGAAGACACAGAAGGTGCAGGAGGGACAACATACTATTCCAGTAATGGCAATGTAGAAAATGAGCAAAAGGCCGATGATACGGATACTGTCAATGAAAATAACTCGAACTTAGATCAAACACGAGCACGCGGAGTACAGTAAGTATGGAAAAGCGAGTAATCCATTAAATATTAAAGGGTTTCTGCAAGGTTATTATCATTTTGAATCGCTCCGATTATTAATTACTATCTCAAAATATCCCATTTTTGACGGCGGCAGCGTATACCTAGATTAGATCTGACCTCCCTATGGTAAGCGCGCCAAACTAACTTAATGAGTTCGGTTCCCTAGTGAGGACTTGACTCTTTGCCTGTAGCTAAGTGATTTCAATGTATATGGGATTTTAGATTGAATCAATGTACATCTGAGTGTACTTAATGATCGAGACAACTAATTAGAATATTTTTTAGTGCTGGCAACCCAATAAAGACTTATATCTTCTTCTTTCAAAGGTACAGTTTCAATTGTACGACCCTGATCATCAGAAAATTCAATTTCATATACGGGAGGAGTCACATCAAAGATATGTACTACAGTTCCCACATCACCCGATCTGATATTCTCTTGAATATCTTTTGATACCTTAATAACATCGTTTATATTCAACATACTGCTAATCCTTATTTGTCATAAACTCTGTTATGGGAATAATAGAATAGATAGTAAAACTAAATGGTTCTACAAGTATGGAGACTGAATATGCTAGATAGACCATGGATTGAAGACAATGACCCAATGAAAGGTTTTTATGACTACTTGAATGAAGAAGAAATCGCATGGTTATACGGCGTAGTAAGAGCTATAGACCTAAATCAAGCGACTTTTAATACAAATTTTTTTCCAAATAAAGTACAGCTTTTAGATTTCTCTAATTACTCTGATGAGCCATATCAGTTTGAGTTATTATCAGATTTAATCAACAAATTCAATAATGTAGGTAGCTTTCTGTTCTGGTTTCCACTCAATAATGACTGTTCAAAAAATGAATTTGAAAAATTTGAGCCGCTTATGATTGCTAAAACACCCATGAATATCATGTATTTAAAAAAAGTATCGCAGTCTATGATGCAAATGATGAATGGTGGATATGTTGTAGCTGATAGTGGGAACAATTTTATAGCAATAATCGTTGACGGATATTACATGTTGGCTTTAGTCGATGATAATAATTTACCAATTAAATACGAAAAATACTTAAAAAACTGGAGTCTGATAGAGGAAAACCTTGATTCTATTACTGCAAAATCACTAATACATGCAAGACTTTAGAATGCTGTTTACAAATTAAGGTTTATCTATAGGGAATCAATCAAGCGCTCTAACTGGTTCGGTGCGCTATAAAGGAGTCGAACTATAAATTTTTAGGCTACGAAGCAAACATATAAATCTTTTCCTTTAAAAATTCTGAGGTAGTCTTTAGCTTTAATTATACTATCTTCAATATCATTTCCTTCATAAAACCAGTTTGCATAAAATGGAGCAAAATTTTTACATGATGTTTTGATATAAATATCACCACCTAAAATTAGTACTCTATTAGTTTTATAAAGCTCTAAAATACTATCTACTTCACGCATAGGGAAAGCGAAATTATCAATACCATTACCCCTTAGGCTTTCGCCTAAATGTGAGCATAAATCTAAGATTCTATTCAATATTTTTACCTCCCATCTAAGCTGATTTTATGAGTACGTTGACTATGCGCCAGTAGAACCCCTAAATTCTTGTCGATTGAGCTAATTTACATCAATTCGTGATCGGTGCGCTATACAGGAGTCGAACTGGCAGCCGTAACCACCATCATTCAAGATACAGAGAAACTAAACGTGAAAAATATTAGTATTCCGTTTTCTTTTTTAAAAGAAAACAATATTGTCTTATCTGAGAAGGAAGTCGATTTTGCTATCAGTCGCAAGATAATAGATTTACAAGACTTAGGAAAGATAGTTGACGTTTCCCTAATTAACTACCCTGATAGTCAATACTTACTTGAAATTGCTCTTAATATTTTATTGAACGGCAGCTATCTGAACCCTTATGTTCAATATTTAGAGATAGATTATAGTGGTGTAAATAGAGAGGATGGCACCATAATTATAGATGATGAACGTGTAAATGATAGATTGCGATATATTATCTTACTTTGGTTATTTAAGAACAGACTTAACAGTGATGCTGACTTTGATAAGGTAAACAGTGTTTATGATGATTTTAGCTACCCTTCTGATATGATAGGGTTTATTAGTTATATGCCTACTAAAGAAAGTGGCAATAAAAGAATGAGCAACCTAATATATAGTCACTGGCAAATCTATCTAGAGACATATAGCTATCTGTTAAAAACCTGATACTGTCATATTGACGCAAACTATGCTGTCAAAACTCAAAATATTACCTAGTCATCTTATCATGTTGCGGTATACCTCAACCGTACTAGTCAATTAGGTTCTAAAATAAGCTAATTGACCATTCACTTTAGACTGCTGTAAGCGAACTACTTATAGCAGTCTGTCAGGTATTACTTATCAACAGAATTTGCAGCACTCAAAACAGCTATTCAGCTTAACTGGCTCAGCTATATTTCTATTATAGGGTTAATACCTATAAGCTTATTCTCTAGAAGTAGTAAGCCTTTAAGCTAACTATCTTTATGATTGAAATACATCGTACAATCATCCTTTTTTAATCAATTGGGATGAGATTATGCCTCGTTATAATGAGTTTGAAAGCCATCTAGTGCAGCTTTTCAACGCTTCCGAAAATCTATCATGGCGCGACAAGAGCTATAGCGAGATAGTTGCATGTAAGCCCGCCACTCAAGGTTCTGGAGGAGAGTGCAAAACCGATATCTATGTGTCTTTGAGAAATATGGGACAAGAAGAAGACAGTATTAAGATTACTGTCAAGAAAGCAGATGCAGAGTTTTTAGTAAATAAAATGACTGCAAATGATGCAGAGAGCCTATTTGGTTGCGACTGGGTATCAATCTTAACAGAGTCTATGAAGCCTATCGAGAAGCAGTTTAGGCAAAGCAAATTGATATATGTTAAGCCCCAAAAGAATCCTAAAGACCTATTCTTTACACTCGGTTGGAAGTTAGAGATCACTAACAAGATAAGAAATCTCTCTTCTGAGCTAAAACTGTCACCCAATGATATTGTTGATAAGGTTTACAGAGGAACTGAGCAGCCGAAACGTAGGAAAGACGGTTTGGTTGGTAATTTGGTCATTGAAAACTCGGGAGTTGCGGATTATTTGTTAGAGGGAGATAGCATTGATTTCTCAGATGCTCAATCCGTATTAAATAACCTCATTGACCTTTCAAATTATACACCACCGCCTGTTTACCTAGCCTTTACAGCCAATAATTACAGACTGATAGCCAATAAAGCGGATGGCAAAAGAACATTAGCCGTTGCTATAGAGTGGAGCTTATCCAATGGAAGGCTTGTACCAAAATTCATATTTGAGTCTCCTCTCAAGTACCAAGGGGAAACTCATATGATGCCATTTATAAAATCTGCGCTTGCCGAAATTGGTATTACTACACAGAGTGTCGATACCAATTTTCTAGAAGAAATAGATGTAGAGAGCTTACAATAATTCTAAACCAAACTAGCCATAACTCTTGTTGATAGCGTCTTTGATGCTGTCAGCAAGGATTCTAGCGAACTGTACATTAACCGCATTGCCTATCATTTTATAGCCATCGTTTAAGTCTTTATATTTAAAAATGAAGTTGTCAGGAAAGCCTTGTATTCTTGCACTCTCCCTAACACTCATTCTTCTGTATTCATGACCTGATACGAATTCATGTATGTCTTGCTCAATCTTAATCATTTTAGGCGCACTAGGGTGTATAGGGGATTGTCTACCACTTGCTTGGATCGTAAAAGAAGGTTCATCCCATGAACGGACTCTGTTTCTTGACATATACATCGGTGAAAAGCCCCCAGTCATGTACTCATGATTAGGTGTAGCCAACTCAATATTAGGTTTTGACTTGTTTAACGCAGGTAAAGCACTATCGGATAGATCGAGAATTATATCCTTTAGGTACTTCTTCTTTTCTATAGGAGGTGGAAAGCTATAATCTATCTTCAAATCTTTTCTAAAACCAATAAATATAACTCGCTTCCTATCTTGGGCAACACCATAGTCAGCAGCGTTCAGTGTGCTAAAGAAAATGTCATAACCAGCAGCCCCTAGTAGTTCCATTATATTTTCCAACGACTCTTCATGTCTTTTAGCCAACATGCCACTGACATTTTCAGCTAAAAAAAACTTTGGTTGCTTCTCTTCCAAAATTCGAATGAAATCAAAAAATAGCTGTCCTCTAGGGTCTTCAATGCCTCGTTTTGAACCACCAGCACTCCAGCTTTGACAAGGAGGCCCGCCTATTATTCCATCAACAGTAGGTATGTCAGCAGATTGTACATCTGTAATTGATCTTCTATCAAGGTAAGTGTCAGGATGATTTAACTCGTAAGTTTCCCAAATATTCTTATCCTTTTCATTGGCGTAAATGATATCAAAACCTGACTCTTGAAACCCTAAATCAAGACCACCTGCTCCCGAAAATAGAGATGCAACTTTGTAGCTCATCGACTTGCCTTTTAGATATAAAAATACAGGCGCATTTTTTCATAGTTTGCTCTAAAAGGCCAGTTTTTTCATAAATAATATTTCTACATTCATCAGCCCTTAATTAATAATTGGGTGCTTTTTTTGTAACCATCATCCTTTTTAGTAAAAACACGAATTACAGGTTTTTTTATACGAATTACAGATTTTTTAGTATGAATTACAGGTTTTTTAGTATGAATTCGTGTTTTTATTTTTTTTAAGCCCCCTGCAAGGGCGAAATAACGACTCTAGATATTCAATCACCCCTACGGTATGCTCGATTATCTAGAATCCTTTTTCGTTGGGGACACCCCAAGCCCCAAACACCACCAAAAGCGTGGTGTCCAAAAACCAATACTTCGGCAGCTGATTATGGCAATCGTCCACATTGAGACCAAAGCAATTTCCAGAAAAGCAGGGCAATCTGCCGTTGCTTCTGCCGCTTA
This sequence comes from Psychrobacter urativorans, assembly GCF_001298525.1. Classification (NCBI taxonomy): domain Bacteria; kingdom Pseudomonadati; phylum Pseudomonadota; class Gammaproteobacteria; order Moraxellales; family Moraxellaceae; genus Psychrobacter; species Psychrobacter urativorans. Next base: position 11,331 of record NZ_CP012707.1, on the reverse strand, counting down.
TCGTGCCGGTGTCATTCTTAACGATGTGCGCTATGACAAAACACATGACTACTCAAAAAAATCAGGAGTGATGAGTGCAGATATTATTTTACCCAGTACGCTACAAGCCAAAGGTGTGATGGTCAGCCGTGAGGAAATATGGAATAAAGCTGAAAACGTCGAGGGGCGATCCGACAGTCGAGTCGCTAGAGAATGGCTGGTTAATCTGCCTCACGAATTAAACGAAGACAAACGCAAGTCATTAGCACATGAGTTCGCCCAAGCCTTAGCGGACAAATACAACATTATTGCCGATTGTGCCATTCATTCGCCTAGCAAGAAAGAAGTGGCTCGTGGCGCAGACCCGCGCAATTATCACGCGCATATTTTAGTCACCACCCGAGAGGCGCAGCTGGACGCAAACGGCAGCCTGTTCTTTGATAAGCAATTCAAGATACCGTTTGAGTGGTCAAACAAGAAACGTGCTGAAAATAACTTGCAGTCTTCTATTCAAGAAATCAAAGACATTCGGCAGTTATGGGTAGATATGGCAAACAAAGCGTTAGTAGAACTGGATATCACGCCATTGGATGCCCGCAGTTTTAAAGATCAGGGTTTAGACCGTCTGCCAACCATCAAAATGGGCGTTGATGCCACTCATATGGAACGCAAGGGCATCAAAACGGATAAGGGTAATGAGAACCGAGCTATTAGGGTCATCAATCAGCGCAAAGCGATCACCAAACTAAGGAGCGAAGATGAGCGACATGTTCATGAATACATTGAGTGGTCAGGTGAAAGAATTGACTGGACAGCTCATCGACATCAACAAGTCATCAAATGCCTTGATGACAGCCAACAGCGAATTGAAAGTAGCCAACGAGACATTGCATCGGCAGCTCGCCGAAGTCAACTCAACCAAAGCGTCGCTGAAGCAAACCTTTCTAACGCTGAATGGGCAAATAAACGAGCTAAACGCCTCATCGAAATCACTGATAGAAGCCAACAAAGAGTTGAAAGAGACCAACAACAAGCAATCGTTATCAATAACATCATTGCAGAAAGCGCTAACAGAACCCCAGCCCCAAGCCCTTTCGATGACCACGCAAGCCGAGCAAGAGCTACTCGACTTGCTGAACAAAAAAGACGATTTGATAGCGCAGCAACAAGAGGTGATAGAGAAACGCGATACAGAGATCGACAAGTTGAAGACGCTTATCAGCGAGCTGAGCGAAACAAACAGCAGTTAGCCTTGCTTTTTGTCTTTCGTCACAATGACACCAATCGCCTTAAAGCCAAGTGGATGGAAGATCCTGATGACTATCCAGACAAATTTGATTACCGCCAAAGTGACTTACTCGATCAGTTTTCTAAAGACTGTCAGCTAGAACGGCATGAAGGTGAAGAGATTCATAGTTATCATCAGCGTATCACTCAGTTGATGACCGCAGATTTTAGAAGCACCAATCAAGAAATGGTTAATTTATTACGTGATCCAAAAACCGAGCGAGCGCAATACAACGCGATTAAACAAGAATTTGAAGACTTCGTACAGGCTTTAGATAAGCAAAGAGAAGACCACAAAGACCAAATCCGACTTCCTATTGAGAGACTCAATGCCACTACAGATATGGTGAAAGTCGTTGCTACTGCGGTCAATTACTTACAGAAACTAGATGATTACATCAACAATGAAACCACTGTTGAGACAAATAAAACATTAGCGCGTGAACATCGTGGCAAAATAATTAACCGTACGGTAGAAGCTTATCGAATAGCGTGCTTCGGTATTCCTAATTTTCAGATTCCTGTTATGTATACAACGCACACAGAGGCGCTACAAGGGTCTTTAAATAATTTTACTAAGGGTTATGGCAATGAGCTGTCTAAAGAGCAACTGTGGACGTTAAATCGTTCATATGATGATATGAGTGAACGTCGACCAACACTTACTTATAAACTAAGGCGTTAATTCTTCCTTTAATTATTTTTTCAATCTAGATTTTAAGCTTAAATTCTGATCATTGAGTAAGTTTTAACCCCTCATTTTCTTTTGTCTTTTTAATCAGTTATCAACAACCAAAATGCTTTTAATGCTTTTAATGCTTTTAATGCTTTTAAGTGGTCGTTAAGTATTGAAAATAGGAGGCTGTAGAGGAGTGATGACGACATCTATCGGGTATGATGACGACATCTATCGGGTATGATGACGACATCTATCGGGTATGATGACGACATCTATCGGGTATGATGAGTCGTGATAATATTTGACTTGATGACGACAATATATTATTCTGTCGCTTATACTTTAATAAAATAGATTAGGAAGGTTTGCTAATGAAATCCGACAAAAATGAGAACATGAGTGATTTAGTAGTCAAATCTAATCGTTTGAATACAGCTATACAAAACTTATCATTAGTTGAAATTAGATTGATACAAGTGGCTATTATTGATAGTAGAGAAACGCAGACAGGATTAACAGCAGACAGTCCTTTACGCATATCTGCTAAGCGTTATGCAGAATGTTTTGATGTAGATATTGATACAGCTTACGACGTATTGTTAGCCGCAGAAACAACGCTCTTTGAACGTCGTTTTTCATTTGTAAATAAGCGAGACAACCAAGTAAAAACACGTTGGGTAAGTCAAGTTGAGTATATAAGAGGTGACGGTGCAATTGAAATAATTCTTACGCCAGCAGTCGTCAAAGAGATAACGCGCATTGATGGTTTAAAAAACTTCTTTACTAAGTACCTGTTAGGTCAGACAGCAACACTAAATAGTGTATATTCAGTACGCCTGTATGAGCTTTTAATTCAATGGCGAAAAGCAAAGAAAACACCATTATTTGAGTTAGAGGTTTTTAGAGGTCAGTTGGGCTTAGGAGTCAGTGATTATCAACGTATGAGTGATTTCAAGCGACGTGTGTTAGACGCTGCTGTTGCTGAGATTAACGAAAAAACAGACTTAAGAGTAAATTATAAGCAAGAAAAGGAAAAAAGCAAGATTATAGGATTCAGATTCAAGGTACTTGAAAAACCTAAGACGAGAGAGTCAAAATTGCAAGACGGTAGAGATAATAATATAGCTGATATGTTCGTAATTGAAGAGTTAAACGACAATCAATTAGGGCGTATTGCTCGTAATCCTAGCTTTGTTGCCGATTATAATCACATGGTCAGCTCTACCAGTCCAGCCGGTCAAGACCCTAAAGCATGGGAGTTTGAGATGATCAATCGTCTTAAAAAAGATGCTTCACAGTTCAAGAAACGTCCTCTTAGAGAGTATCTTGAATATTAGAGCTCGTAAATATATTGAGTAAACACTGTTCCCTAGTGAGGACTTGAAGCTTCAACTGTGTGTTATATACGCTAATAGATTGAGCTATTGCATGCATGAGGGAACAAGATGAAATATTTTTAAGTCCTATCTAATGACAAATTAAAGATAGGATTAAATCCTGGTGACAACTTTTTGCTGCTGATACGCTTTTGGAGACATACCATATACTCGCTTAAATGCCTGACTAAAAGTTGAGTTTGAGGCATAACCAACCATCTCACTAATTTGACCAATATTATTTTGTCGCAAACGAAGGTGACTGGCGGCAAGACGTAAGCGGTAATCAGTTAAATAAGTCAATGGTGGTGTACCAACGGTCTCTCTAAACCGCTGAGAAAAACTTGAACGAGACATTCCAGCCTCTTTAGCAAGCTCATGGGTAGTCCAGCTATAATCTGGTTTATCATGCATTAAAATCAGCACCTTAGATAAGTACGGCTCCCTCATTGCTATTAACCAACTGTCTGATGTCTCAGGTAAGCTTTCAATATAGGTACGTAAGCACTCAATCATCACTATGTTTACCCAAAGATTAATCATCGCAAGTTTGCCCAAACGCTCACACTCAGATTCTAACGTAATAAACTTAACTGCAACATCAAACGTTTTAGGCTGACTTTTGTGACTATCGTTATCTTCAGGCAAAATAGCAGGCAACGCAGATAATAAGGGTAAAAGTGGGTCTTTATCATATTGGCACTCAACCAATATTAATTGCACATTTAGCGTACTCTCCTCAGAGACCGTAATAATATCTTGGTTACAGTTAAGCGATATCCTATCCAGCGGCTTAGCTTCGTCTCCATGATAATCTAATGCATAACATACATGTTTATCGCCGTTAGCAATCATAACAACATCACCGGCATACATTTTTCTTGTTGCACCTCCTATGCTTATACAACAGCTACCCGCCTGAACTAAGTAGAAATATATCGCATTGCTACTCTTTATTGAATACGCCCAATCGCCTGAAAACTTTACACCATAATATTTAGTTTCACTTAAGTGCTGCCTTTGCTGGAATAACGTACTAAGCACGTCCATTTATCATGTCCTTGATAATTTATATTCAGCAAAACACTACTATTAGCATCTTCATCTACTAATCATTAACCAAGCAAAAGATTGATTTTAAAAACAGTAGGTTGTGGTTAGGTATAAATTGTATGGTTTTTAATACACTTTGAAAAAATAAGAAAACTTATGTTCTTTTTCATAATAATATATACATATTTACGTTATAGCACATCATGTCTACTTATTAATTAGATCTATATTTTATGAGCACGTATTCGCCCTGTCTCTTTGTCGTATACCCGGTTTGATAGTTGTTTATTAAGAAATTTTTTGGTTTATTTTTATAAATAACTATCATATTATCTGTTCGTTCGTATCGAGACTATTTTAAAAAATTAAATTTTTTCCACAAATAACCAGCGAACATGTGTTCGCTGGTTATTTATTTTTAGTTATAGTCCAAGATCGCAATTTTTGTTTGCAAACTATTTATGAGGTAGCTTATCTTATAGGTATACAAAAAAATAAAACAATAAGAAAAAGATAGAAGGGAGTTTTTATAGTGCGATCGTATTAAATAACTAATAACGATCGCATTTTTTTTAATGTACTGATTCTTTTATTCCCTAAGGTGGAAGCTTCGTTAACTTCCGACAGGAAAAAAACAATATGAATAATTATTTTTATTTTTCAAATTATGAACTGGATTTAATCAATAGTGGTTTGTTGATTATGATGACAAAAAAAGCCAAAAAAAGTATGGAATTAACAGAAGAAAAAAGAGAGCATGATTATGAAGAAGTTAGTTTAGAGCTGTTCGAATTGTGCTTAAAAATAAAATCCCTGAGTAACGAATATACAAACTTATCTTCTCATGAACTGGACTTAATTAAGAGCGGTCTAATTATTTTAGCTGACTGCACTTATCGACAAGGTTTAGAGAAGCAAGATGAAGCGCTGTATTACGAAAGTTTTGATTTGCAGTTCAAAGAGGTGTGGGAAAAAATCCATAATAATGAGTCAACTCAAGTACATTAAGCTAACAAGTTATAGCTCATTTATTAAGCCGATATTCTGTGGTGGAAATTATATTTCCTAATTATTTTGAGACTATGGAAATAAGAGTGAGCAGTGTTTAACTTTGGGGCTTGTATACTTTACATGTATATATTATTTAAACTCTTCTACCGTTTAGAAGAAGAAAAAGTGATGGGTTTTAGAAAGTTATAACTCTGATAATAATTAATATATTGAGTTCCACGTATTAAGTAAATAAAAAATCAGCACATAGAATAGATTCTGTGTGCTGCTTTTTTAGATTTTATGAGTAATGTATGTAAAGCTATAAGTCGTAAGGTTTATTACTTTTCCCCACACTGACAGCATTTCGAACACATACCGCATTTATCACAAGTCGATGAACAGGTGTATCCACATTTCGGACAAGTACAGCTAGAATTATAATGTACAGATGTTACCAATGATTTCAGTTTATTTCTAGAAATGAAGTTCATAATAAATCCTTATTTACGATAGATAATTCAGTATGTCTAGTCTTAATAAAATATTTCGTACTGCTACTGTTTATCCAATAGCGTTATGAGTAATTGCCAATTAACTTTCCAGTTGGTCTATCATTCCTTGGTACTTTTCTTTCTTAGTAGTAATCTTATTGCGTTCTTCTTCCGCGTTATCTACTGATCCTTCAGAGTCTTCTATTTTCTTATCAAAAGCTTCTAACTCAGCGTTCATGCTATCCAGAAGTCTATTAAGCAGCATAGCGACGGCTTTTTCTGAAACTTCGTGAGTCATACCTGAAGTTTCAGATAGAAGATCATCTTTAAGTTTAGAAGCCCAATGATAGATATTAGCTATCGTCGTACCGTGCTTGGCTTCTTGGTCAGAATCAGAATTATTCTCTTTATCAGACATAAGGTCATCTTTAAGCTTAGTAGCCCATTGATAGATACTATTTATCGTCAAGCTGTGCTTATCTTCTGCATCAGACTTATCTTCTGTATCAGACTTATCTTCTGCATCAGACTTATCTTCTGTATCAGACTTATCTTCTGTATCAGACTTATCTTCTGTATCAGACTTATCTTCTGCATCAGACTTATCTTCTGTATCAGACTTATCTTCTGCATCAGACTTATCTTCTGCATCAGACTTATCTTCTGTATCAGACTTATCTTCTGTATCAGACTTATCTTCTGTATCAGACTTATCTTCTGTATCAGACTTATCTTCTGTATCAGACTTATCTTCTGTATCAGACTTATCTTCTGTATCGGTTTCATAGTCGTTAACAGCATTGTAATCGTCAAAATCGCCATCTTCATACACTACAGTATCGCCTTTTAGAACTTCTACACCCGTCACTGCATCATTTGAAAGAGATTCTGTTGTGTTCTCAAGAGACTCTAAGGCGCTCTCTATGCTATTTTGATTAACAGATTTATCGGCCATGACTCAAAGTCCTCATTATAATTTTAGGGTAAAAAGATGGAGACTTAATACTAAGCTACGACCGTTTTTTGTTCAGTGCTTTAATGTAAATAAACACCAACAAAGTTTACCCCGATAAAATCTATAGATTATTCGATAACTAACCATAATCTATTGTACTTTTATCCGTACACAATCGGTGTACGTAAATACTCTCGAACGTCCTAGAGTTTAGTATAAATTAATAGAAAGCTATCGATTGCTCTGCCATCGTCGCGTCATATGAAATCAGCCCATTCTTAAACCTTTCTTCCTTAACTATAATAAGGATATTGAAATGAAAATATTAATATTAAGTAAGGCGTTTCAAAATAAATTATGGATAATGTTTTTGGTGAGTGTCGTTGGTCTCAGCGCTTGCAGTAGTGAGACAGAAGAGCCGGCTACCAATACGGAGTCTAGCGAAATGAAACCTGTGCAAAAAGAGGACGACGCTGAAGATCAAATGACTGCTTCTATAGAAGACACAGAAGGTGCAGGAGGGACAACATACTATTCCAGTAATGGCAATGTAGAAAATGAGCAAAAGGCCGATGATACGGATACTGTCAATGAAAATAACTCGAACTTAGATCAAACACGAGCACGCGGAGTACAGTAAGTATGGAAAAGCGAGTAATCCATTAAATATTAAAGGGTTTCTGCAAGGTTATTATCATTTTGAATCGCTCCGATTATTAATTACTATCTCAAAATATCCCATTTTTGACGGCGGCAGCGTATACCTAGATTAGATCTGACCTCCCTATGGTAAGCGCGCCAAACTAACTTAATGAGTTCGGTTCCCTAGTGAGGACTTGACTCTTTGCCTGTAGCTAAGTGATTTCAATGTATATGGGATTTTAGATTGAATCAATGTACATCTGAGTGTACTTAATGATCGAGACAACTAATTAGAATATTTTTTAGTGCTGGCAACCCAATAAAGACTTATATCTTCTTCTTTCAAAGGTACAGTTTCAATTGTACGACCCTGATCATCAGAAAATTCAATTTCATATACGGGAGGAGTCACATCAAAGATATGTACTACAGTTCCCACATCACCCGATCTGATATTCTCTTGAATATCTTTTGATACCTTAATAACATCGTTTATATTCAACATACTGCTAATCCTTATTTGTCATAAACTCTGTTATGGGAATAATAGAATAGATAGTAAAACTAAATGGTTCTACAAGTATGGAGACTGAATATGCTAGATAGACCATGGATTGAAGACAATGACCCAATGAAAGGTTTTTATGACTACTTGAATGAAGAAGAAATCGCATGGTTATACGGCGTAGTAAGAGCTATAGACCTAAATCAAGCGACTTTTAATACAAATTTTTTTCCAAATAAAGTACAGCTTTTAGATTTCTCTAATTACTCTGATGAGCCATATCAGTTTGAGTTATTATCAGATTTAATCAACAAATTCAATAATGTAGGTAGCTTTCTGTTCTGGTTTCCACTCAATAATGACTGTTCAAAAAATGAATTTGAAAAATTTGAGCCGCTTATGATTGCTAAAACACCCATGAATATCATGTATTTAAAAAAAGTATCGCAGTCTATGATGCAAATGATGAATGGTGGATATGTTGTAGCTGATAGTGGGAACAATTTTATAGCAATAATCGTTGACGGATATTACATGTTGGCTTTAGTCGATGATAATAATTTACCAATTAAATACGAAAAATACTTAAAAAACTGGAGTCTGATAGAGGAAAACCTTGATTCTATTACTGCAAAATCACTAATACATGCAAGACTTTAGAATGCTGTTTACAAATTAAGGTTTATCTATAGGGAATCAATCAAGCGCTCTAACTGGTTCGGTGCGCTATAAAGGAGTCGAACTATAAATTTTTAGGCTACGAAGCAAACATATAAATCTTTTCCTTTAAAAATTCTGAGGTAGTCTTTAGCTTTAATTATACTATCTTCAATATCATTTCCTTCATAAAACCAGTTTGCATAAAATGGAGCAAAATTTTTACATGATGTTTTGATATAAATATCACCACCTAAAATTAGTACTCTATTAGTTTTATAAAGCTCTAAAATACTATCTACTTCACGCATAGGGAAAGCGAAATTATCAATACCATTACCCCTTAGGCTTTCGCCTAAATGTGAGCATAAATCTAAGATTCTATTCAATATTTTTACCTCCCATCTAAGCTGATTTTATGAGTACGTTGACTATGCGCCAGTAGAACCCCTAAATTCTTGTCGATTGAGCTAATTTACATCAATTCGTGATCGGTGCGCTATACAGGAGTCGAACTGGCAGCCGTAACCACCATCATTCAAGATACAGAGAAACTAAACGTGAAAAATATTAGTATTCCGTTTTCTTTTTTAAAAGAAAACAATATTGTCTTATCTGAGAAGGAAGTCGATTTTGCTATCAGTCGCAAGATAATAGATTTACAAGACTTAGGAAAGATAGTTGACGTTTCCCTAATTAACTACCCTGATAGTCAATACTTACTTGAAATTGCTCTTAATATTTTATTGAACGGCAGCTATCTGAACCCTTATGTTCAATATTTAGAGATAGATTATAGTGGTGTAAATAGAGAGGATGGCACCATAATTATAGATGATGAACGTGTAAATGATAGATTGCGATATATTATCTTACTTTGGTTATTTAAGAACAGACTTAACAGTGATGCTGACTTTGATAAGGTAAACAGTGTTTATGATGATTTTAGCTACCCTTCTGATATGATAGGGTTTATTAGTTATATGCCTACTAAAGAAAGTGGCAATAAAAGAATGAGCAACCTAATATATAGTCACTGGCAAATCTATCTAGAGACATATAGCTATCTGTTAAAAACCTGATACTGTCATATTGACGCAAACTATGCTGTCAAAACTCAAAATATTACCTAGTCATCTTATCATGTTGCGGTATACCTCAACCGTACTAGTCAATTAGGTTCTAAAATAAGCTAATTGACCATTCACTTTAGACTGCTGTAAGCGAACTACTTATAGCAGTCTGTCAGGTATTACTTATCAACAGAATTTGCAGCACTCAAAACAGCTATTCAGCTTAACTGGCTCAGCTATATTTCTATTATAGGGTTAATACCTATAAGCTTATTCTCTAGAAGTAGTAAGCCTTTAAGCTAACTATCTTTATGATTGAAATACATCGTACAATCATCCTTTTTTAATCAATTGGGATGAGATTATGCCTCGTTATAATGAGTTTGAAAGCCATCTAGTGCAGCTTTTCAACGCTTCCGAAAATCTATCATGGCGCGACAAGAGCTATAGCGAGATAGTTGCATGTAAGCCCGCCACTCAAGGTTCTGGAGGAGAGTGCAAAACCGATATCTATGTGTCTTTGAGAAATATGGGACAAGAAGAAGACAGTATTAAGATTACTGTCAAGAAAGCAGATGCAGAGTTTTTAGTAAATAAAATGACTGCAAATGATGCAGAGAGCCTATTTGGTTGCGACTGGGTATCAATCTTAACAGAGTCTATGAAGCCTATCGAGAAGCAGTTTAGGCAAAGCAAATTGATATATGTTAAGCCCCAAAAGAATCCTAAAGACCTATTCTTTACACTCGGTTGGAAGTTAGAGATCACTAACAAGATAAGAAATCTCTCTTCTGAGCTAAAACTGTCACCCAATGATATTGTTGATAAGGTTTACAGAGGAACTGAGCAGCCGAAACGTAGGAAAGACGGTTTGGTTGGTAATTTGGTCATTGAAAACTCGGGAGTTGCGGATTATTTGTTAGAGGGAGATAGCATTGATTTCTCAGATGCTCAATCCGTATTAAATAACCTCATTGACCTTTCAAATTATACACCACCGCCTGTTTACCTAGCCTTTACAGCCAATAATTACAGACTGATAGCCAATAAAGCGGATGGCAAAAGAACATTAGCCGTTGCTATAGAGTGGAGCTTATCCAATGGAAGGCTTGTACCAAAATTCATATTTGAGTCTCCTCTCAAGTACCAAGGGGAAACTCATATGATGCCATTTATAAAATCTGCGCTTGCCGAAATTGGTATTACTACACAGAGTGTCGATACCAATTTTCTAGAAGAAATAGATGTAGAGAGCTTACAATAATTCTAAACCAAACTAGCCATAACTCTTGTTGATAGCGTCTTTGATGCTGTCAGCAAGGATTCTAGCGAACTGTACATTAACCGCATTGCCTATCATTTTATAGCCATCGTTTAAGTCTTTATATTTAAAAATGAAGTTGTCAGGAAAGCCTTGTATTCTTGCACTCTCCCTAACACTCATTCTTCTGTATTCATGACCTGATACGAATTCATGTATGTCTTGCTCAATCTTAATCATTTTAGGCGCACTAGGGTGTATAGGGGATTGTCTACCACTTGCTTGGATCGTAAAAGAAGGTTCATCCATGAACGGACTCTGTTTCTTGACATATACATCGGTGAAAAGCCCCCAGTCATGTACTCATGATTAGGTGTAGC